>JAJPYF010000118.1 GCA_021205085.1 Clostridiales bacterium
GCTGCCGTCGGCGGTAGAGATCACATAGTAGGTGGTGTAGCCGCTGCCGACATAAATCATTTTCTCCCCCACCTACACACGGACGCTCCCCGTGATGGAGTTGAAGGTAATGCCGTCCCCGCTCTCCGTGAACGTGAGCACCGCTGCCCCGACATAGCTGATGCTGCCGGTGTCTACAACCGCGGGATCCTCGATCGTGACCGTCTTCTCATTGTCATAGACGGTGACCGCCGCGGTCAGGGTGTAGACCGTCCCCACCTCCAGCCCCGCGTCCTCGAGGGAGACATTGTATGCGCCGGTCGTATAGACCGTCTCACTCCAGACCGTGTTCCCGGCGGAGTCCGAGAGCGTGTAGGTGACGGAGGTGACGCCGCTCGTGTCGTAGGCGTTCCCGTCCTCATCGGTCAAATCCACGGACAGCGCAAAGTATCCGGCGTATTCATCCAGATGCACCGCCTCAATCACCGGCATCTCCTTTAAGGTGCGGACCTCCTCGCTGTCCTTTAAATCCATCTCGTCCGGATCCTGCACCTCCTTCGCCGTCGTCGTGTACAGGCGGACGGTGTAGGTGGCATCCGACAGCAGCGCGGAATCCTTCGTCAATGTGCTGGATGCCTCATCGGAGGCGTCATAAAACCATGTATAGGAAAGAATATAATTGCCGTTCTCATCCTCCGACCATCCGCTGCCGGAGGCGGTGATATCCGTCATGCTCCATGAGACCGTGCCGACGACCGTGCCGTCCGCATCCAGAATGTCCATATAGATATTCTGCCAGTCGGCCGTAAGCCCCCAGGACTTCACCTCCAGATTCGCCGTGACCGTGTCCTCCGTCACCTCGACGCTGTCCAGATAAACGCCGGTACTGTCTGTGTAGAAGGTCCGGTCAATAAAGCTCTTCGTGCCGGTCACTTCCGTCGCGCCGCTCTCGTAGCTGTACTCCGCGCTCACGAGAATGCGGTACTCCGTATCCGGGGAGAGGAGGGAACAGTCGTAGGTGCCGGTGATGTCCGGATAGTAGGGATCCTGGTTGGAGAAATCCACCGTCTCGGAATAAACCACTGCACCCGTGGCGACATTGATAATCTGCACCGTGCCGACCCCGAGCTCCCAGGTGCCCTCATCGAGGCCGATCTGGAAGGAAACACTCCCGGCCGTGACATCCAGAGAGGTCAGGTACATCGTGGGGGAAACCTCCGAGGAGCCGACGCTCTCGGTATCCTTCGTCGCCCCAGTCAGTCCGGTCTGCCCCGTCGATCCGTCCGTGCCGTCCGCGCCCGCGGTTCCGCCTGTGCCGCCGTTTCCGCCCGAACCGCTCTCACCGTCCGCGGCATCCTCCCCGTCCTCACCGTCGGTCGTCTCGATATTAAAGGTCGGCGGAATCCACTCATCCGACGCAGTAACCTCCACCGCCTCGCCGTCCGACACGGAGATGTCGGTGAGCAAAAGGGAGGCCGTGCCGGAGGTCCGGAGGATCTCCAGCGTCTCCAGATCGATGGAAATGCCGTTTGCCAGCGTGAGATACGCGCCGGTCGTGACACCCGTCCAGAGATTATCCGCGGACTGGAGGCAGACAATGCCCTCCTCCAGATAAGTCAGCTCCGCATAATCCGAGAACGACTCGGTGCTGCCGTCGGGGCAGGTCAGGGTCAGGCTCTCCGAAGCGATCAGGTAAAGCTCACCCGAGAGCTTATACAGGAAATTCGCAAACTCCAGCGTGTAGCCGTTGTTGTCTGTCTCGTAGGTTGTGCCGGTCTTTGCAAGCACGGTCTGCGCTGGGAAGCTGTAGTAGGTCACAACCCCGCCGTCATAATCATCCAGATCCAGAACGATCCCGTCCGCAAACGCGCTGACAGACCCGTCCGTGTAGTGAAGGAAGGACTCCTCCTCCACCGATACGGACTCCCCGTCCGTATTCTGAAACCGGATGGTTCCCAGTCCCACTCCGCTGTAGGAAGTGCCGGAGGAAAAATATTCCGCATCGATCGTGTCGGCACTGCTGTCCGCATCCAGAATATATCCGTCCGCCTGCAGCGTTCGTCCGTTCTGCGATGCCAGATAATACCATCCGACACACATGGCGATGAGGAAAGCGATCCCCACCAGACTTATAATGATTACTTTTCTGAATGCTGTTCGCATAGTGCCTGCCTTTCTGTGTAAGCCTGTTTCTTCATTCTCAGATGTGACATCCGTCACGGTGTGGTAAAGGTGCAGTATCCCAGCATGGCAAAGCCGGAATAATTATCCATGCCCGCTTCATACCGGGCAATGTCCGTGTAGTCTCCGTAGATATAGACATAATACTGGGTGCCGGATTTCAAACCGGTCAGATTCAGGAAAAAGCGAAACTGCGTGTAATCCGCCGCCGCGGTCATGATCACGCTGCCGTTCAGATCATACGCGGTGTACTGGTACACCTGCGGAATGCGATAGTTCGGATCCGCCGAGTATATGACAAGGTAGAGATCGCTCTGGTCCACATAGCCGAAGTTAATCATATACTGGCCGTTCGTCTCATACTGGAGCCAGAAGCTGCCCTGTGTCCCCGATGTGAGGGCATTCGCCGTGAGCGCCGCAGCCAGATCGCTGCTGCCCGTGCTCTCCGCGGTGCAGAGGAAGAGGCTGGTATCCGGCAGCTTCACGGAGCGCAGGTAGGTGCCGTCGGCGAGCCACATCTCATAGACGACCTCTTTCTCATTGTCATTGCAGATAATCTGCGCTTTCACGGTATAGTTGTATACCGTCGTGCTGCTGTTCGCGATGTTTCCGGTGGTAAACTTCAGATTTTCATCGTCAAAGACCACAACCGCCTCCCCGGAGGAGGTGTCGCCGGAAACCTGCGCCAGAATCTGCGAGGTGTCCGCCGCGTCGTAAATCAGGTAGCGGATCTCCGTGACGGAATTGTCCGGATCATCAAGCTCCGACAGGGACAGCGTGCTGCTGCCGATGCCGGTCTCCACCTGAAGCGTGCCGTATGTAATGGCGGCCTTCAATGTGGTAAATTCGTAGACCTCCCCCGCCGTACCGTCCGTATAGACCGTGACGGAGTAAAGCGTATCGGAGGCGAGTCCGCTCAGTGCAACATCCGTCGAGAGATCGGAGGAATCCCCGAAGATCTCCGCCTCACTGACCGTGATCGTCTGTGTATCCCCGCTGCTGTCCGTGTAGGCCAGCGAAAGACTGATCGCAAGGTCGCTGCTGCCCCGGGTCACCGTGAGCGTCGCGCTGTCAGAAGAAATCTCCGCCGTGCGGACCTGCACGCCGTCGGAATCCGTGTAGAACCCGCGGCTTATGAACGCCTTTGTCCCCATATAGTCATCCCCGTTGTAATACGAGGCGTACAATACAATCGTATACTGTGTGTCCGGGTCAAGCCCCTCTGCGGCAAAATTGACGGTGATCGTGCGAACCTCGTCGGCATCGTAGGAATCGGTCACCTCAAACAGGGTAAACGCCGTGTCCGCGCTTCCCTCCGCAACGGCAGCCACCACCGCACCGGACTCATCCCGGATCTGCAGGGTGATATCCGCCAGCGTCCAGCTCCCCTCCTCCAGGGTAAATGTGCCCTCAATGGAGGAATCCGTCACCGTGTAAGTGTTGAGCGCCACGGTCGCGTCTGTGACCGTCTCATCATCCTCCGCACCGCTGCCAGTCCGGCCGAGCGCCCCGTTTAATCCGCTCACGCCATCCACACCGGCTGCGCTGTCACTGCCGGCAGTGCCGTCGCTCCCGGAATCGCCGGAGGCACCCTCGCTGCCCTCATCCCCGTCCGTTCCGTTGATAATCGTAAACACCCAGGAGAATGCCTTCGTGCCGGAGGATGCGCCTGCCTCATCGGAAGACAAAACCACCGACTCCGAGGACGCGTCCGCGTCAAGCGTGGCCAGCGTAATCGAGTTCGCCGCGTTGGCATCCGTGATGATCTCTGTCTCCAGATCCAGGCTGCCGCCGTTCCAGCTGATGCGGTACCCGCTGACCACGGTCGTCCAGCACTGGCCGTCCGCCAGCGTCTGTACGATCCCGTCCTCCACCCATTCGAACTCCACCGTCCCGGTGGGGCTGTAGGTGCTGCCGTCCGGGAAGGACAGAAGAAGCCCGTCTGCGCCGACCATATATTTTTCACCGGACAGCTTCCAGAGGAACGCTGTCATCGTGATCTCGATGTCATTGTTATAAACAGAATATCCATCCGCCGTCCGATATACCGCCGCGCCGGTCTCCACCGAATAGGACTGTGTGATCCCGGAGGAGAGGCGGCTGACATCGACAAGCGTCCCGTCGTTGAATGCCGTGACGGCGCCGCTGCCGCTCACCGCAAAGCTGTCGCGGCTCAGCGCGACCGACTCGCCGGAGGTGCTGTCCTTTACGGAAACACTGTCCGGATAGAGATAACGGTAGGCACTGCCCTCCGTGACAAGCGCCTGCGCATAGGTCATATCCTCCGCCGCGTAGGCGATGGAGGAATCCTCAGAGAAAACCCTGCGGCCGCTTCGCGCGGCATATACGATCACCGCGGCCATCGCGGCGACGGCCGCAATGCCGATGATCAGTATGGCAATGAATGATTTCGTTTTTTTCATGGTTTCACTTCCTTACTGTCCGGAGATCCTCTGCCAGGAGAAAGACGGAGAATTCATAAGCTCCGACCCGCCTCCGGCCAATTCCACGCGGTCGCTCAGGAGATAAATCACACAGCCCGCGGAAAGCTCTGCCGTCGCCACGGAGGTCGTCTCCGTCTCCAGGAACACGGCGTCCCCGTCCGGCGTGCAGATATCAATGCCGTCCCCATAGAGGGCGCGGACACCGGTAAGCTTCGGGAGGTCGTACTCCTCCCCGTCCACGGTCAGCGTCACATCCTCAAGGAACAGGTAGGTATCCCTTCCATTATACAAAACACCGCCCGACACCTCTGCCGAACGGTAGCCGTCCTCAATGAGAACACCGTCCTCTGCCGCAGTCACAGTGGCAAACAGCTCCACACGGTAAGTCCCTTCCCGGTCATTCGCATACTGCAGAACGTAGCGGTTCGGGAGAATGACGCTGCCGGCGTCCGCCTGATAGAGGAGAATGCCGTCGTCCGTCATGTCACAGAGTACCGCCCCGCTCTGTTTGCGAAGCGTCGTGGCGCGCGCGGTCTGGCTGTAAGTCATCGTCCATGTCTCATCACCGGACTCCGTTACCTCCCCGCGGTATGCATAGCGCACATCCGCCACCGTCAGCCGGTGCTTTCCCGCAAAATACAGACCCGCGATCAGGATGACCGCAGCCACCCCGAGACAGATGAGCACCACCGGCATCTTATTATTCCTGATAATTTTCCGTATCGGATGACCGGACTGTCCCATTATGCCGGATGCTCCTTTCCCGCGTCAGATATACCAGATCGCGCAGATACAGATATACCGCGTAATTCACCACCGTCACACACAACAGGATGTAGACGATAAACAGCAGGCGGTCGAACTTTATGCCGAAGATATACTCCCGCATCGCCGCAATGAAAAAAAGCGGCCAGATACAGGACCACCGCGTTGACGGCATCCCACAGCAGGGAAGCCGCGCGGGGACGAATCGCCAGCCGTGCCAGGATAAAAATCCCGTATGGTACGGCGTATGCTGCCGTCATATCAATCGGAAGCAGAAGGCTTCCGGTGTAAATCAGCCAACAGGTTGCAAGGCAGAGCCAGAGGATATCTTTCCCCGTCATGCCGAGAAAAAAACCGAAGAGCCTCCGGCGTCTCGTCCGCAGGGTAAAATTCTCCAGAAGGCCGCTTAAAACCAGCGCCGCCGCCAGCGAACAGACCACGGCAAGAATGAGAAAATATCCGAATCCGCCCACAAGGGTAATGATCTCATTTAACATCCCACACCTCATTGATCAGCAGGGTGAAGTGATTGTCCGTGTGCGTAAAGTATCCCTGAATGTCCCCGAATCGGCAGGTCTCATCGCCGATAACGAGATCCACGTCACCCCGGACCTCGCCGATCACCGGCATGTAATCCCTCATGATGAGCAGCGTATACTTTTCACTTTTTATGCGGACCATATCGACTTCCGTATAGTTTTTCAGACCGCCGGAAACACTCAGCACGTCTGCATTAATATTTCCCATCAGGTTCCTCCCCGCGGCGCAGGTGCTTTACCGTTCCGACATAGGAGAACGCCTCCTCATCCATGTCGTCGTATTCGCCGTTCAAGATCGCTTCCACATCATCCAGCACATCCGCGATGTCGACACTCTGACCGGGGATGCCGGTGAAGTTCTCCGCCACAAACATCGGCTGCGTAAAGTAATTCTGCAGCTTCCGGGAGCGGAAATAGATCAGACGGTCCTGCATCGACAGCTCATCCAGTCCGAGAACCGCGATGATCTCCTCCAGCTCGTTGTATCTCTGGAGATAGCGGATCGTCTCGCCCACCAGGTTATAATGACGGCTGCCGATCTTCTCCGGGTCGATGAGGGAGCTGGTCGTCTGGAACACATCGATCGCCGGATAACGCCCGCGCTCGGCCACCTTACGGCTCAGCACTACCTGGCCGTCCAGATGTCCCATGATCGTCTGGACCGCCTCATCGTTGATATCGTCCGCCGGAATGTAGATCGCCTGAAAGCTCGTGATGGAGCCGGTACCGGTGGAGTTGATGCGCTCCTCCACCTCACTCACATCACTCTCGATCGTGGCGGGGTATCCCTGCTCGATGGGCATCCGGTTCATCATCGCGCTGATCTCGCTGATCGCCTGAATGTGCCGATAGATATTGTCAATAAACAGGAGAACATCCTGATGCTTCTCATCACGCAGATACTCCGCCTCTGCCAGGCCGCTGTACACCGCGTGGGAACGCGAGATGGAGTTGTCTCCCATCTGTCCGAACACCATGCCCATCTTATCCAGAAGACCGGCCTCCAGCATCTCGTCGTACAGCTCCTTGCCCTCGCGGGAGCGCTCGCCGACGCCGATAAAAACGGAGTTGGACTGAAGGTTTTTGTAAACGTTGTTGATCAGCTCCTTGATCAGGACGGTTTTGCCGACGCCTGCGCCGCCGAGCAGTCCCATCTTGAAGCCCTTCTGCAACGGGGCAAAAAAGTCCAGCACCTTGATCCCGGTCCACATGATGCCTCCCTCAATGTCGATCTCCGGCATAGTCAGGGGCTTCGTATAAATGCTGCGGTGTATCGGCTCCCCGATCACGGATCCGTCGATCGTATCGCCGTAGGAATTAAAGACTTTGCCGAGCAGCGCGTCCGAATACTCCGCCGTGATGCCCTCCTCTGCCAGAGATACTTCGATCCCCCTGCGCAGACCGACACAGCGGTCAAAGGAAGTCGCGATAATGATACTCCCCTCCACGGATTGGACCTCGAAACGGTATCTCTTTCCGTCCACATCCGCGAAAAGCATATCCCGATACTCTGTTTTCGCGTCCTTGTATGCCATGATCTCCACGCTTACCTCAGACACGGATATGATCTTTCCTATTTTCATTGGATATCTCCTTTATGAGTTTTCATACAGGCTTCTCTTGGAAAAGCTGTCGATGATCTTGGAAAATTCTTTCGTCTGTCTCTCCCGGCGGTCCACACGCTCCTGCTCCGCCTCAATCTCCTCAATACGCTTTAAGGATTCGGTTGTCGCGTTCTGGCGCAGAACGTTCTCCGCTGCATTGCTGTTGATGACCGCGAGACAGAGCTCACTGGTGACATAGGTGCCGAGCATATGGGAGAACAGATCCCCCAGATTCCCCTCCACCTCAAAATCCTCGGTATAGGTCTCATCCGAGAACTTCTTCACCGGGAAGATCTGAAGCTTCTCCAGATAATTGGAGGTGGTGTTTTCATAGTGAATATGCGTCAGGACGATGCTCGAATAACGGCGCGAGAGAATCGCGTCACGGATGATCTGCTCCAGCTCGCCGTATTTCTCCGAGAAATCCCTCCGGGCAAACCGCTGCAGGACATTGACATCCTCACCGGCGTACAGCTTCTTCCCGATCAGGATAATATCCTCGTTGGCATCCGCGCGGATCTCCTCATTGACCTTGTAGTTGTAGTTTCCGCAAAAGCCGAGGTCGCTTCCCAGACAGATGTTTAAAATCCGCCCGTCCTTCGGCGGCTGCAGGATGCTCTTGTCCAGACGGAAGTTGCGGTTGTTGACAATGCAGGCCATCATCTGCATCAGCGCTTCCTGCATCTGCATGTATTTCTGCGCCTGCCGCTTCGCATTGTCGACGCGGATCAGCGCGTGAAAATTCATGACACGGACGACGTTATGTACCTTCATGACTCCTCCTGTTTCCCGCTCAGAATCGTCTCAAAGACGGTCATCAGCTCCTGCTCCTCGCGGCCGGCGTATTTCGGCTGCTTCAGCGCATTCACAAGCGCCGCCCCGCGGAGGATGCGGTTGCGGATCTGCGGCCCCATCTCATCCATGTTGGCCAGCTCATACACCTCCCGGGTCTCCAGATAGGAAAGGAGCTCCCGCCGCACCTTCGCGCCCAGCTTTTTCATGTTGGCGGACTGCACCGCGCCGCCCAGACGCGAGACGGAAAGGCCGTAGTTGATCGCCGGCTTCTCACCCCGGTCAAAGTTCTTTTTGCTCATGACGAGCTGACCGTCGGTGATCGAGATCAGGTTGGTCGAGATGTAATCCGTGATATCCCCGCCGCGGGTCTCCACGATGGGGAGCATGGTGATCGAGCCGCCGTCCTTATGCTGACATCCACGCTCCAACAGACGGGAATGGACATAAAAGATATCCGGCGGGTATGCGTCGCGCCCCGGCACCTTGCCGGAGAGCAGGCTGATCTCGCGGTGTGTATTCGCATGCCGCTTCAGATCGTCGAAAACGACCAGCACATCCCTGCCCTGCATCATATAATACTCCGCAATGGACGCCGCCACATACGGCGTCTGAAAGATCGCGGGCGGCATATCATCGTTAAAGGCGGCGAGAATGATCGTGTAATCCATCACGCCGCGCCGTTTCAAATCCTGATAGATCTCCTTCACATGCTTTTTGATCTTGCCGATGGAGACGTAAATGCAAATCATGTTTTTGCCCTTCTGGTTTGCGATCGCATCCAGCCCGATCTGTGTCTTCCCGGTCTTTTTGTCCCCGAGGATCAGCTGCCGCTGTCCCTTTCCGATGGGGTAGATCAGATCCACGCCCGCAATGCCGGTATCCAACGGACGGCATACCGCACGGCGGTCCATCAGCGGCGTATTTTCATTCTCCGCCTCCAGCTCGATGCAGTCGTCAAAGGTCTCGTCAATGAGGACATCGGTCCCGAAAATATCCACAACATGTGAGATGCTGTTCGGAGAATACAGCGCACGGAACGGCTCTCCGGACGCGATCACCTGATCGCCGACCAGGATATGTCCGCAGCGTTTCACCACAGCCACAAGGATGGTGCTCCGCCCGATCTTTGTCACATATCCTATGGATCCGTCCCCGATCGTCACCTTCTCCTGAAAGGAAACCTCTGTCAGCCCGGAAACCTCCAGTATGTAGTCCGTAACCGAGATGACCCTGCCCACCTCATAGACGTTGGTGTCCTGCGCCGCTTTCAGAAGCTTCTCCTGTAATAACTTTTCCATATATTCTGCCATTGTCTGTTCCTCGCTGAGTTCATAATATTGATCAGAAACTATAGTCGTACATCTTGCTGCCGCGGAAAATCTTCACGCCCTCACAGAGCGTGTCGTCCTCCGTGACCGTGATGCCGTCCGCATCGGACAAGCCGTCAAGTGCTGCCGCATCCGCCGCGAGCACCGTGATATCGTCGCGGTAAAGGCGCGCTTCATTCGCCAGCGTATCGCGGAGGAGAACCACATCCATCCGGTCGTCCCGCTCAAACAGCGCTGCCGCGATCTCCTGCTGTGTCCGGTCGAAAATCCCGCAGAGCTCCCGGATCTGCTCCTCAAAGGGCAGAATCAGAAGACGGAATACTGTCTCGTCGTCCAGCAGGTCGTACATACGGCGGCACTCCTCGCCGTAGTCGGCATAACTCTCACCCTGCCGGTCCGCCAGAACATGCTCCACCGCCTTTTTGGCATCGATATCAAAATGTTCCTTGATATAGCGGTACTGCGCGACCAGCTCCCGGTTGATATACCCGGCGTTGACCGGATTGCCCATGGGTCGGACGGTCTCTTCTTTCCTGTCCTCTGTCCCGGCAGCCTGCACTGCCGGTTCCGTCTGACGGGATATGATCGCAGCGTCAAGCTGACCGCCCAGAGACCCCGCCGTCGTCCTGCCGCGGATTCGCGACTCTTCCTCCCGGAGGCTCTCAAGCTTTTCTGATTTCTCCTCATACACTTCGTCCGAAAACTCCAGCCCGCTCAACAGACATGCGCCCGCCTGGTCGCTGACCTGCCTGCCGAGAGCCCGGATCAGGACAAACATAAGCAGATTTACCAGCACAATGACCACA
The DNA here is from genome assembly GCA_021205085.1 of Clostridiales bacterium. Taxonomy (GTDB): domain Bacteria; phylum Bacillota; class Clostridia; order Lachnospirales; family Lachnospiraceae; genus Eubacterium_I. Next base: position 10,442 of record JAJPYF010000118.1, read on the forward strand.
AGAATGGCCACAAACAATAATAGATACTGCATGGGTACTCCTCACTTATACCGTCATCGGGTTAAAGAACATCAGGAAGAAAATAAAGGCAAACAGGAGCAGCAGAAGCACCGCAAGGATGATGGCCACGACCAGAATGCCGCTCACCACGTCCTTTTTTGTCTCCGGATTCCTGCCGATCGCCTCCGCCGCCTTGGCTCCCATAATGCCGAGGCCGATGCCGATGCCCAGAAATGCCAGTCCGAGCATCCACCCGAGCGATGTTGCAGTTGCGCTTAAAATTGTATCCATATCTCTCTCCTTTCCCCGCGCCCCGGCGAGGTATTAATCTATACTGAATCTGATATTCACAATGGTTACTCTGTGGGTGTATCCGTCCCCGCCGTGTTTGTCGACGCGGGCTCATCCGGATCGGTCGATGTCGTACCCGTGCTCTGGGACGAATTTGTCGTTCCGCTGCCTGTATTGCTGTTTGTGCTCGTCGTCGGTTCGTCCGCAGTCACGGAGGCGGATGATGTCAGACCGCTTGCCGTCACCGCGTAGTACGGATTGGTGATCGTCACACTGTCAAGCTCCGTGTAGGAGGTGTCGTCCGAATTGTAACGGACCAGAATCGACATCTTCAGCTTCCCGTAGGAGGTGAGGCTTCCCACATCCGCACTCAGGGTGAGGGACGAAGCCTTTGCCTGCGCAATCTCCGCCGAGGAGAGGCTTCTGGTGGACAGCGTCGTGCCGTCCCCGTACCACACAACCTGAACCGCACTCATGGAATAACTGCTGTCCAGCGAGATCGAGCCGGTCACCGAGGTGGATGTCAGGCTGCTGAACTTCACGGAGGAATTGATCGCCGACGTGGTCGCACGCATCACATCCTGATAGGTGTATGTACTCTCCGACGAGCTGCCGGAATAATATCCGAGCATCACGGTATACTGAGTATCCGGATCCAGATATTTCAGCGTCGGCTCCCCGGTGCTGCTGTTCGCGATGGCGGAGGTGTATTTGGTAATGCGCACCTGGCTCTCCGAGGCACTGACCGGAATCGTATAGGTGGCGCCGCTCTCATAGGATTTGCCGGAGCTCTCATACACCAGCATATAGATCATGCCGTACACACCGTAGGGATCGTTGACATTGTAATCAACGGTCAGGGATGTCGCATCCGATGAGATGCTTAAAATCTGCATGGATGTCCTTCCCGATGTGTTGATGGTGCTCGTGCTCGCCGTGCCGCCTGTGCCACCCGTTCCGCCTGTGCCGCCGCTGCCGCCCGTGCCGCCTGTGCCGCCCGTACCTCCGTTTGCTCCGTCGCCACCGTCGCCACCGTCGCCGCCGCTGCCGCCGCTGCCGCCGTTCCCGCCGGCCACCGTGATATCATAGACCTCACCGCCGGAGGTCGTAGAGGAGCTGTAGATGCTGCCGATCACAGAGGTCAGATCCACAACCGTCGTGCCGATCTGAAGCGTCTGCGCATCCAGATCAAACGTAGCGAGTCCGTTGTTGAGGACATTGCCCTCCTCCACGGAAATCATATTCAGCGAATCATTCAGGAAGCGCGCATTCCCCGCCTCGTCCAGGACGATATACAGGTATTTCGATGTACTGACCAGGCCGGTGCTGTCGTAAATACTGCTGCCGGTCATAAGATACCGGTTCGCAGAGAGCTTGTAAAAACCGGCTGTGGACAGGTCCGTCACCTCCGTAAAACTCTCCAGCATATAGGCAGAACCGTTCTCAAAGAACTGGTAGCCGGAGCCGAGGATCTTTAACGAATCGGCGGCCGGCTCGTAGATCACGCTGTGCGCGCCGAGGTTCTTCGTGCTGTCATCCAGGGTCAGATAATAATTCTTGTCCCATGACCGGCTGACGCTCCCGGCCTCCTCCATTGAAATCTGATTGCAGGCATTGTCAAAAACGGTACTGTTCGCCTCCACGGTGTACAGCTCACTCTGTGAGGCCATCACCTGCGACACAGCCATGCCCATCAGCACCACCATCAGGGCGGCTACCACTCCGAAAATGACAATGTTTCGCTTCACTTTTGGTGTCTTCGTTCTCATAGGACTCCCTTCCCGATCTCTATGTCCTGTTCTAAATTTACGCGATAGATGCCCACCTTCGAGCATATTATTTTATACTATAACATCTTAAGACCAAAAAACAACCACATGATGAAAAGTTCATGGTTTTTGCGCAGCGAAAAAAACAGCTGCAGTACAGATCCATACTCTGTACCGCAGCCGTTTTTCTGACATCATCGCCCGAAACGATGCACTTTATTCAATTCAAAGTGTGGTGTTTCTATCCGCCTTCCGTCAGCAGATGATCTTCTTCGGGCACTTCTCCGCGCACTTGCCGCAGCCCGTGCACTTCTCCTGATCGATGTGAGCGATATTGTTCTCAACCGTGATCGCATCCGCCTCACAGACCTTCATGCACATCTTGCAGCCGATGCAGCCCACCTTGCAGGCTTTCATCACATTCTTGCCCATATCTCTGGAGCTGCACTGTACCATGTGCTTCGCATCGTAAGGGACCAGCTCAATCAGGTTCTGCGGGCAGGCCTCAATGCACTTGCCGCAGGCCTTACATTCATCCTTATCCACCACGGCGATACCGTTCACGATATGGATCGCATCAAACGGGCAGGCCGCGACGCAGTCGCCGAAGCCCATGCAGCCGTAGTTGCAGGACTTGGGACCTCCGTTGGAGATAAACTTCACCATCGAGCAGGTCTGCTCCCCGATGTAATTGTAATCCGTTCCCGCCTGCTCGCAGGTACCGGCGCATTTTACAAAAGCGACATTCCGGACCGCCTCACTGACCTCCTGGCCCATGATGGCACCGATCTGTGCGGCAACCGGCGCTCCGCCCACCGGACAGGCACCGACCTCCGCCTCACCCTTCGCGATCGCAGCCGCCAGGCCGGAACATCCGGCATACCCGCAGCCGCCGCAGTTGTTTCCGGGCAGGACGCCGAGGATCGCCTCCTCATTGGGATCCACCTCTACTTTAAACTTCTCACCGGCGATTCCGAGGACGATACCGATGACAATACCAACTACGCCGACCACAACGGTGGCGATTATAATAGCCTGAACATCCATCTGTATACCTCCTTAAATCACGCCGGAAAAGCCCATGAACGCGATTGCCATAAGACCGGCGGTAACCAGCACGATGGCAGACCCCTTCAGAGCCTCCGGAAAATCATTGTACTCAATACTCTCGCGGATACCGGCCATGATGACGATCGCCAGCGTAAAGCCGACCGCCGTGGCAAACCCGTTGACCGTGGCAACGCCGATGCCGTAACCATACTGCACATTGTTCAGCGCAACACCGAGCACCGCGCAGTTGGTCGTGATCAGAGGCAGATACACGCCCAGCGCATTGTACAGGGGCGGCATGGATTTCTTCAGGAACATCTCCACAAACTGAACCAGCGCGGCGATAACCAGAATGAATACAATGGTCCGCAAATAAACCAGATCAAAATTCTGTAAAACAAACGTGTCCAGAACACTTGTCACAAAGGACGCGATCGTGATAACAAAGATAACCGCGGCGCCCATTCCCGCTGCCGTGCTGACCTTTTTTGAGACGCCGAAGAACGGACACAAGCCGAGGAACTGACTCAGCACTACGTTATTTACAATCGCAGATCCGATTGCAATTAAAATAACTTCTTTCATTATTTATCCGCCTCCTGTTCTTCTTTCTTCTCAGCCGAAGCAGCCAGCGCCGCCTCCTTTTTCTCAGGGACAGGGCAGACACCCTCTGCGCAGGAAGCACAGTCTCCGCCGAGACATCCGGCCGCCTCTTTTACCTTGAGACCCTTCTTGCGCCGTGCGTTCTTGTAGGCGTTCTGAACCGCAATCAGGAATGCCAGAACGAAAAACGCACCCGGAGCCAGAACAAAGATCGTGACCGGCGTGTAACCGGCCGTACCCGCGGCAGAATCCGCCAGCGGAAGCACCTGCACACCGAAAATCTGACCTGAGCCGAGGATCTCACGGACAATACCGATGCAGGTGAGACCCAGTGTAAATCCGAGGCCCATGCCGATTCCGTCAAAAACCGACGGAATCGGTCCGTTTTTGGAAGCATAGCTCTCCGCGCGGCCGAGGATAATGCAGTTTACCACGATCAGCGGAATGTAGATGCCGAGGGAATCATACAGATCCGGCATATAACCCTGCAGCAGGAACTGCACGATCGTAACCAGTGACGCCACAACCACGATAAAAGCCGGGACACGCACTTTGTCCGGTATGATCTTGCGCAGCAGCGAGATAATCAGGTTTGAAAAAACAAGCACCAGTGTCGTGGAAAGACCCATACCGACGCCGTTCATGGCAGATGTGGTGACAGCCAGTGTCGGACACATACCAAGCAGCAGCACAAAGGTAGGATTCTCCTTGATAATTCCATTATGTAAACGTTCGAAACATTTATTCACTGAGAAGTTCACCTCCTGTCAGATCCATCAGATATCTGTAATAGCACAGGCCCGCGTTCACTGCGTTGGTTACGGCTGTGGATGAGATGGTCGCGCCGCTGATAGCGTCGATCTCCTCATCGCTTGTCGCTCCGGTCTTCGTCACGACAAACGCTTCCACCTGCTTATCCTCAAACTGCGAATAAAAGGCCTCTTCCTTCGCCTTCATGCCGAGACCGGCGGTATCGTTGATCTCCGTGAGGGAATAGCCGTTCACCGTGCCGTCCACCCGCACACCAAGCGAGAGGGTGACATCTCCGCCGTAGCTGTTGGGGTCTGTCGCGTTGATCACGTAGCCCAGAAGGCTGCCGTCCGCGTCCACTGCCTGCACGCAGCTCTCAATGCTGTCCTCCTCGTATCCGTTCTCCGCGAGAACCGCTGCCGCAACCTCCGCGCTGAAGCCGGGGAGCTCCACAAAGGAGTCCGCATCCTCGAAAACCGTCTCATACGCCTCCTGCTGTGCCTCCGCCTCCGCCGCCGCGATGGGCTCCAGCGTGATCTCATGAACCGCGCCGAGGCCGAATCCCGCGACCAGTGTGATCGCAAAAAGGATGAGTGCGTCTTTGACCAATGTATTTTTCATTATTTCTCCCCTCCTTTACCAAACGGTTTCGGCACCGTAAATCTTTCGATCAGCGGCACCAACATATTTGCAAAGATAATGGAGTAAGAGCATCCCTCTGCGGAGGAACCGAACAGGCGGAAAATGCCGAGCAGGCAGCCGCAGATGACGCCGTATATAATCTTGCCCTTCGGCGTGATCGGCGATGTCACATAGTCGGTCGCCATGAAAAACGCGCCGAGCATGAGGCCGCCGCCGCAGAGCTCCTGCACCACAAAGGGAACCAGGTCGCCCGTGGTGAGATGCCCGCCGAACAGAATGACAAAAATCGCAAAGGTGAGAATGTATGTACCCGGGATCCGCAGATCAATGATACCCATGGCAATCAGGAAGATCGCACCGATCAGGATCGCGATCACGCTGGTCTCACCGATCGTACCGGAAATGCGGCCAGTAAACATCGCCATGGTATCCGTGTACAGACCGCCGTTGCTCAAATAGGACAGCGGCGTCGCGCTGGTCGTCGTGTCCAGCGGAATCGTCGCAAAGCTGGTCATGGGACCGGTAAACGACAAAAGCAGGAAGCACCGGGCGCCCAGAGCCGGGTTCATAAAGTTCTGTCCCAGTCCGCCGAAAACCATTTTCACTACGATAATGGCAAATGCGCCGCCGATGACCGGAATCCACAGCGGAATCGTGCTGGAAAGATTCAGTCCGAGCAGAAGCCCCGTGACGATACAGCTCAAATCTCCCACCGACTGCTTCCGGTGTGTCACAACATTGAAAAGATACTCGGAGACGAAGCAGCTCGCGATTGTGATGACGATCACAGCAAACGCTCTCGGTCCGAAGTTGAAGATGCCAAAGATCGTGGCAGGCAGCAATGCAATGATCACGCAGAGCATTACTTTATCTGTCGTCATTTTGGATCTCACGTGCGGTGACGATGTTACATTATATAAATCACTCACTTGAATCCACCTCCCCTTACGCTTTCTTGCGCTTGTTCGCAAGCACTGTCTTTTTCATCACGCGGATCGCCTGGACAAGATTCCTCTTGGCCGGACAGATGTAGCTGCAGCTTCCGCACTCAACGCACTCCAGGCCGTTCCACTTCTCAAAGAGCTCCTCCTGGTGGCGCTGCGCGAAATCGGCAAGGCGGGAGGGAACGATCCGCGACGGACATGCCTCCACGCACCGACCGCAGTTGATGCAGTTGGTCGCCTTGGCCTCCGCATGCTGTACCTCATCCTCTGTCAGGCAGAGCAGGGCGGATGTCGTCTTTGTCGTGGGAATATCCAGACTGAACATGGCAAAGCCCATCATGGGGCCGCCGGAGATGATCTTCTTCGGCTGCTCTTTAAAGCCGCCCGCCGCTTCCACCAGCTCGGCATAGCTCGTGCCGATGTAGATGGAGTAGTTCGCAGGCTCGGAAATGGCATCGCCCGTGATCGTCACGATCCGGCGCATCAGGGGACGTCCCAGCTTCACCGCATTGTAGACGGTCACAACCGTATCCGTATTGTCCACGATGCAGCCCGCATCCGCCGGGAGCATGGTAGAGTTGATCGCCCGTCCGGTCGTCGCGTAGATCAGCTGGCGCTCGGAGCCCTGCGGGTACTTCGTCCGCAGTGCCTTCACCTCGATCTTCGGCTCATCCTTTACCATATCCGTAAACAGCTTGATGCAGTCCGGCTTGTTGTCCTCGATCGCGATGATGCCGCGGGCATTGTCAAAGAGGGAGAGAATGATCTTCATTCCGCCCACCAGCTTCTCCGGCTCCTCCAGCATCCTGCGGTAATCGCTCGTCAGATACGGCTCACACTCCGCGCAGTTCGCGATGACATAATCGATTTTATCCGGTTCCTTCGGGGATAACTTCACATGAGTCGGGAATCCGGCGCCGCCCATGCCAACCACGCCGGCGACCTTGATCTTCTCCAGAATCTCCTCCTTGGACAGTGCGGAAACATCGTCCACTTCCTCAAACTCCACGGACTTGTACTCGCCGTCATTCTCGATGACAATGGAGTTGACCATGTCACCTACCACGACTCGCCGGGGCTCGATCTTTTTCACCTTTCCGGAAACCGTGGCATAAATCGGCGCTGAGACAAACCCACCGGCTTCCGCGATCATCTGGCCCGCCAGAACCGTATCGCCGACGGCCACGACAGGCTTCGCAGGTGCACCGATATGCTGCGATAACGGATATACCAGATCGCCCTTGGGTAAGTATTCGGTGATTGGTTTATCCTTCGACAGTTCTTTCCCGTCGTAGGGATGCACACCACCTTTAAATGTACATAATCCCATAACCCTTGCCCTTCTTTCATAATTGTAATATTGTTCCGGGCGCACGTTTAAGCACACACCAGACTTTTAATCATTCTAGCACAAAATCCGACGGATAGCGGGTTGTTTTGAAAAAAATACACAAAAGTCGAAAAAAGTCGGAAAATGGTGTATACTCTTCTTTATCTGAGACAATATTCAAGGAAGGACACCGACCGATGATCCGAAAAAAAAGAAACCTTTCCGATAACCGAACTTCCGGAATTTCAGAAAAATGCTCTGACGGAAGACATGCTGTTTTTTGATATTGAGACGACCGGTTTTTCTCCCGCGCAAAACCAGATTTACTGCATCGGCTGCGGGTACCGGTCCGGATCCGATATCACGATCGAACTGTTTTTTGCAGAAAATCCGGCGGAGGAAAAAGCGGTGCTGGCCTCCTTTTTCGACCTGCTGGCTGCCTGCGAAACTGTGGTCACCTTTAACGGGAATACCTTCGACATTCCCTTTGTGAGAAAGCGGGCCGCGCTGCTTTTTCCGGAGAATTCCGGAAATGAAGACCCGTTCCGGCATACCGCCCTCATCGACCTCTACCGCGAGGCATCCGGGATGAAGCATCTGCTGGGTCTGTCCTCCTGCCGCCAGAAGGCAGTCGAGACATTCCTGGGGTGTTCACGCGAAGACCAATACGACGGCGGGCAACTGATCGAGATCTATCATCAGTATGTGTCCCGCCCGGACGCCGGTCTTCTCTCGCTCTTGCTCCTCCACAATCTGGAGGATGTCCGCGGGATGTTTAACCTTTTCGCCCTGCGCTCCTACCGCCAGCTGTGCGACGGGCAGTTTGAAATCATCGATGCGTTTGATGAACCGGATGGCGGCACACGTTCCTATACGGTAAAGATACAGCCCCGCTTTCCGTTTCCGCAGAGGGTTCGGATGGTCTCAGAGGGAATCAGCATTTTCCTGAACCGTGAAACCGGTCTGATCTCCTTTCCGCTATACCACGGCACCTTAAAGCATTATTTTCAGGATTACGAAAACTATTATTATCTGCCCGATGAAGACTATGCCGTCCACAAGAGCGTCGGCGCCTTTGTCGATTCCGCACACCGGAAAAAGGCGACGAAACACACCTGCTACGTAAAAAAGGAATGCGATTATCTCTGCATTCCCCTGCGGTGCACGGACGGTTTCCTGCGGAGAGAGTATCAGGATCCGTGCACCTGCATGGCACTTCCGGCCGATCCCTCCGACCTGCACGCCTGTTTATGCCGATATTTCACGACTCTCTTCTGAAGATAGTACAAAAACAGCCCCTGCATGATGCAGGGGCTGCGATAATTCCAGTATGATCATCTGCTGAGCAAATGCCGTCCGACTACTCCTCGTCTGCGACAGGCTCCTCTGTCTCCGGCTCGGAAACCTCCGGCGCTTCCTCAACGGCCGGCTCTTCCACCGGAGTCTCATCGACAACCGGCTCCTCCGCCTGCGCTTCCTCCTCGGCCGCCTGTGCGTCCAGCTCCTCCAGCGGTACATAGGAACCGATGGCCTTCATGCTCAGGCTGATCTTGCGGTCCGCCTCGTTGAAGTCCACGATCTTCGCCTCGATCTCCTGGCCGATGCGAAGGACATCTGCCGGCTTATCCACATGCTCCCTCGAAATCTGGGAAACATGAAGAAGGGCATCCACACCCGGTGCAATCTCAACAAATGCGCCGAAGTCTGTCATGCGGGCAATCCTTCCGGTGACAATCGTGCCGGGAGCAAACTTCTCCGACGCATTGTTCCACGGGTTGTCCTCCGGGAATTTCACGCTCAGCGCGATCCGGGTATCACGGATATCCTTGATAAACACACGCACGGTCTGTCCGACCTTGTAGATCTTTTTCGGATTATCCACACGTCCCCATGACATCTCGGAGATGTGAAGCAGCCCGTCTGCGCCGCCGAGATCGATAAATGCACCGAAATCAGTAATATTTTTCACAACGCCCTCGATCACATCGCCGACCTCGATGCGCTCCAACAGCTCTGCCTGTTTGCGCTCCTTCTCCTCCACAAGCAGCTGCTTGCGGTTGCCGATGATGCGTCTCCTGTGCGGATTGAACTCGGTCAGGATAAACTCAATCTCCTGATCCTGATACTTACCCAGGTCTCTCTCGTAGACATCGGAGACCAGGCTCGCCGGGATAAAAATCCGCGTGTCGTCGATCACAACACTCAGACCGCCCTTTAAGACCTGTGTCACCGGGGCGCGAAGCACCTCGCCGTTCTCAAAAGCCTCCTCCAGACGCTTGCTGGTCTTCTCAGCAGCAAGCCGCTTGTATGTAAGGACAACCTGGCCATCGCCGTCATTGACCTTCAGAACCTTTGCGGGAAGCTTGTCCCCCACTGCAACCACAGTGGTCAGATCCACGCTCGAATCGTTCGTGTATTCGTTGCGTGTGATAATACCGTCTGCCTTGTATCCTATATTAAGAACGATCTCATCCGGTTTCACATCGATGACAGTGCCCTCGACCACCTCTCCGTTTCTGATAGTTTTTGAAAATTCATCCAACATCTGTTCAAAGTTCATTTCTGACATACTCCTGAACCTCCTCTATAATATTATTGGGAGTGGACGCCCCCGCTGTAATACCTACATAGCCGAAACGTGAGAAATCCGAATGTTCTAAATCTTCTTTCGTTTGTATAAAGTAAGTATTCCGACAATTTTCTGAGCAGATCTCGCAAAGCTTTCTCGTATTGGAGCTGCTCGCACCGCCGATCACGATCATGGCATCTGCTCTGCGCGAGAGTATCGCGGCCGCGTCCTGCCGGTCTTTTGTGGCGGAACAAATCGTGTTATGAACCAGAAAATCCGACCCATCTTTCGCCGTGCTCATATCATCATACTCTACTTTTCGAAGAATTTCAACTATATCTTGAAACTTTTTATGATTAAATGTTGTCTGTGCCACGACACAGATTTTATCCCGTCCGCTCAGTTTCAGAGCCGCCGCTTCCTCCTCTGTGGCTACCACCTTGCAGCCGTCCGGACGTGCCCATCCGACGATGCCCTCCACCTCCGGATGATCCGCACTCCCAACGATCAGAATAAAGTATCCCTTCCCGGAATATTCATGCACAATAATGTGGATTTTCTTCACAAAGGGACAGGTCGCATCGACAACATTCAGACCCGCATCCGCCAGCGCATCCTGCACCGCCTTCGGAACGCCGTGGGAGCGGATAACAACGGTGCCGCCGCCCAGTGCCCGCGCCTGATCGAGCGAACCGATCATTTTTACGCCTTTTTTCTCCAGATCGGCGATCACCTCTTCATTGTGAATGATCGGACCGAAGGTGTAAACCGGCTGTCTGCCGGACGACGCCTCCCTGTAAACGGTATCCACAGCGCGGTTGACGCCGAAACAGAAGCCGGCTTTCTCGGCAAGCTCTACTTTCATGAAAGGTCCCTCTTTTCCATCTTACATTCCGGATATGACTCACAGGAGCAAATCATCTGCCGGAAACAGCCATCCTGTATATGAAATCCACCACCTCATCGATCGTCATCTCCGACGAATCCACCGTGACGGCGTCATCCGCCACGCGAAGCGGCGCAATCTCGCGGTGCATGTCGCGGTAATCCCGCGCCTCGATATCCCGCTCAATCTCCGGGAGATCACATGCGACACCCTTTTGTGTCAGCTCATCATACCTGCGCCGCGCGCGGGTGTGAACGCTGGCGGTTAAGTAAATCTTTAACTGCGCGCCCGGAAGGATGTTTGTCCCGATGTCCCTGCCGTCCATGATCACGTCATGTTCCCGCGCGATCCGCCGCTGGATATCCAGAAGCGTTTCGCGGACTGCCGGGTAGGCGCTGACAACGGAAGCGGCGCTACCGACCTCCTCCCGCCGGATCTCTCCGGTGACATCCGTCCCGTTTACGCAAACCTTCTGCGCGCCGTCCTCGTAGGCGAGGGAGACGTTTATCCCGGCGCATGCCGCGCTCACCGCCGCCTCGTCCTCCGGCGAAATCCCGCTGCTCAGGAAAAAATATGCCATGGCGCGGTACAGAGCGCCGGTGTCTACATATATAAAAGACAGTTTTTCGGCGAGGCCTCTGGCGATGGTGCTCTTGCCCGCACCGGCAGGGCCGTCGATTGCGATGTTATAAGTCATTTTCGTTCCTTCTTTCTATGGATGTACATGAAAATAATTTTAACAGGGTCACAACAAAGTTCCCCTTTTTAAAATTTTTTCATGTACATCCCCCAACAACTATGTCTCCACGATCATTATGTACTACAATATATGACTCAATGAACGCTGGCTCCGGCGAGATGCCCGGTTGACCAGGCGATCTGGAGGTTGAAGCCGCCCGTGAGTGCGTCCAGATCGAGCATCTCTCCGCAGAGATACAGCCCATGCACGATCCGGGATTCCATCGTCGACGGATTGACCTCGCTGACGCGGATGCCTCCTCTGGTGATGATGGCCTCATTCCAGCCGCCGGTTCCCGTAATTGTCCCCGGAAAATGTTTCAAAACAGTGAGCAGGCATCTGCGCTCCTGCTTTGTGACCGCATTCACCTTTTTTTTCGGGATCAATCCCGGACAACGGAATCACCACTGGGATCATCTTTGACGGGAGCAGCCTGCCGAGCGCGTTTTTAAACCGACGGTTGGCGTTCTCCGCAAAATCCCGCTGAATCCGCAGATCCAGCTGTTCCTCCGTCAGGGACGGTTTCAGGTCGATCTCGAAGGTCAGTCCGGAGGAAAAATACCGGTCCGGAATCACGCTGCTTGCTGTCAGAACGACCGGGCCGCTGATTCCCTGATGGGTAAACAAAAGCTCGCCGAACTCCTCGTAAACCTTCTTTGTCCCTGCCTGTACCGTGAACCGGATATTCTTAAGGGACAGCCCCTGCAAGCGGGGAATATACTCCTCCGCCGTCAAAAGACCGACAAGCGATGGCCGTGTATCCGTACAGGTGTGTCCCAGCGTTTTTAAAAGCTCCCACCCGCTCCCGTCGGAGCCGGTGGAGGGATAGGAGACACCGCCGGTCGCCATGATCACCGCATCGCAGGGAAAAAGAACCTCATCATTCCTGTAGTACTGCAACCCCGTTACGCGGCTGTCCTCTGTCCGGATACCGGTTGCCTCCGCACCGAGGACAATTTTCACGCCGGCACGGTGCATCGCCCGCTCCAGCGTTTTTGTCACATCGGAAGCGTGATCAGACTGCGGAAACACCCGGTTCCCGCGCTCTGTTTTCAGGGATAAACCCTGCATCTCAAAAAAATCCATCACCGCGTGGCTGTCAAACTGATAGACCGCGCTGTACAGAAACTTGCTGTTTCTCGGGACAGAAGTAAAAAAATCCTCTGTCTCACAGGCATTCGTCAGGTTGCACCTGCCTTTTCCGGTGATGTAGATTTTCTTCCCAAGCTTTTCATTGTGCTCAAGCAGCGTCACGGCATGACCCGCAGCGCCGGCCGCACAGGCAGCCATCATCCCCGCGGCTCCGCCGCCGACGACAGCTACTCTACTCATCTTTGTTGTCCCCTGTTTTGCCGAACCGCAGCCGGATCGAATCGCCAACGAAATTGATCTCGTCACTCTCGTACACCTGGTACTCTCCCCAGATCTGCTCCAGCGTCTCCAGCGAATCCGCCACCTCGTCCTGTTTCCGCATGCACAGCGCCACAATCAGCGCGTTGATCACACTCAGCGGCGCCACCAGCGAATCCACGATGGAGATCATATCGCTGTTCGCGATCAGATTGCAGGAAGAATAGAGATTCATCGGGGAATGGACGCTGTCTGTCAGCGTAATCACCTTTGCATTCCGGTTATTCGCAAACTCCATCGCCTTTAATGTGCGCATGGAATAGCGCGGAAAGCTGATGCCGATGATCGCATCCCGGTCGCTGATCCGTATCATCTGCTCGAAAAGCTCACTGGAACTGCTGGTCTGAAGCAGATGTACATTTTCAAAAATCAGATTCAGGTAAAAGGACAGAAAAGCTGCCAGCGGCGCGCAGCTCCGGATGCCGACGACATAAATGTGCTCCGCATTCATGATGATATCCAGAGCCAGTTCAAAGGCCTCCTGATTGATCTGCTCGATCGTGTGTTTTATCTTCTCGGCATCGGAGCGCAGGACGGACTCCAGCACCTCAGACTGGCTGATTCGCTCACAGGTCACATCCATCCGCTGGATGGAGTTGAGTTTGTTGCGCACATGCTCTTCAAGGGCTCTGTGGACCTCCGGATAACCGCGGTAGCCCAGATACGACGCGTAACGCACCACGGTAGATTCGCTGACGCCGACCGCCTGTCCCAGCTTTTCCGCAGTCAGAAAAACCGCCTTGTCGTAATTGTCCGTAATATAAGCCGAAAGCGCTTTCTGCCCCTTGCTCATGTGGGGATAACGCTCGTTGATCCGGTTCAGGAGTTCATTTGATTGGTTCATATTTTTGCCTCGGAATCGTAAGGATTGACTACACATCTGAATAGTCTGTCAATGGGGTTGCACAAATAACCATACGAATTCAGTATAGCGGTTTGCGGATAAAAATACAACCGGGATTTTCAGAAATAAGAGAAAAGCAAAACCCGGTTTCTCACTGCAGAAACATCTGTATCACCCGGTCCAGACACCACCGCAGGTCATACCGCTCGACCGACTCCGACAGGGTAATCTCCCGCTCGGCGTACAGCACACCGTTCAGGTATAGTTTCTCCGATCCGACCGCGGTTCCCGCTGCCGCCGGGGCAGCAACCGATTCCGGCAGGTCATACCGGATATCGACCTCGTCCGTGTCCGAGAGAAATGCGATGATCGTCTCACCTGTTGTGTGTGCAGCGATAGTCTCCGGATGCATGATGCAGTGATTGCTGACGGTGACGGCGTCGGACACCGGAATCGTCACGGCGGTCTGCCCCTCCGCCAGGATCCGGTCGGAATAGTTTTCCTCCGCGTAAGCGATGAGCTGCCTTGCGTCGGACCACTTGTAGTCCCTGTGAGAAGGCCAGCCGCAGGCCAAAAGTGCAAAGGTGTAGATATGGTTCCCGCTCTGATAAGCCCCGACATAGCAATAGCCCGCCCTGGCAGTGAATCCCGTCTTTCCGCTGAGCGCGCCGTCCATCATCTGAAGAAGTGAATTGTGGTTGGTAAGGGAATAGCTCTTTGTCCCGTCCACGGTGGAAATCTGAACGGAGGGAATCTGTGTGATGCTTAAGAACGCTTCATTTTGAATACAGTATGCCATAATCCGGCTCAGATCGTATGCCGTCGTGTGGTGTGCTCCGCCCTCATCCTCGCCGTCCAGCCCGTTCGGCGTCACAAAATGGCTGTCCGTACAGCCGAGCTCCTCTGCTTTCGCATTCATCATATC
>JAJPYF010000072.1 GCA_021205085.1 Clostridiales bacterium
CTGTAATTAAAGAGAATATGTGATGAAAAAAACATTAGAATCTATATGTGTTTTATGTATGGTGGTCTTTATGTTAGGTGGATGCGGACAGGCGTCTGTCGAGAATTCCGGGCCAATAATTTCTGTTAACGAGGAAGATCAGGAACTGCTGGATGAGATCGGGGACGATATTCATGTAGTGGATCCGGCGGATTTTGCTGAAACGGCGGAATCTTTTGGTGAAGAAAATGTTGGTGAGGTATATCAGCTGACCGGATACTATATCGTGGCGAAATCGGAGAATGAGCAGACAGATTGTCTTTGTGATGGGAGTACAGAACCATCGGTAGCCCTTATGCTTCGCTATCTCGAAACGGAATTGACGGAGGGCGATTGCTACACGGTTACAGGAATCGTTGCACTGGAGGAGCATGGGGACCATAGCCATATCGTGTTTGATGTGATTACAGTTGAATCCTATGCGGAAAATTGAGAAAGGAGGGATTAGTGAATGAAAGTCAAGAAAAATGTAAAGCTGCTGGCATCATTGCTGTTTGCCATTGTTCTGATATTTAGCGTTACAGTTGGCTTTGCTGTGAGAGCAAATGCGGCTACTACATACAAGATTTATTACGGAAATGCATATGGTACAGATGCAGGTTTTGCAAGTTCCACAGGCAGCATAGACGCAGATGAGAATGCAAATCTGTTGGATACATTAAATAGCCAGCTGCCGTTGAATAGCGGGTATTATTGGGTATATACGACGAGTGGAACAAAAGTCGGCGATACAGACACTGTTACAAGCGAGACAAATGTTATGGTAGCACAGGAGACGGTTACCCACACCCATACTTACGCCACACCGTCCGATTCCGATTGGATATGGGCGGATGACTACAGTTCGGCGGAAGTGACTGTGACCTGCAGCTGCGGTAAATCTGAGACATTGAAAGCGACCGTGGCCAGCAAGACAACGGAAGCGACCGCTACTGAAGCAGGTGAGATAGTTTATACCGCAACGGCAACAACGGTCAACGGGCAGGTCTTTAAAACGAAAAAGACTGTGACAATTCCGGCGACCGGAACAGGTTCAGGTTCAACATCTACGACTGGGACATCCGGAACAGATACAACGGGTACCACAGCCACGACGACCGTAACCGATACCACCAACGGCACGGTGACAACGACATCGACCACCACCGATTCCTCTTCCACCTCAACGGTGAAGACCGGCGTGGAGGACAACCTGGTGTTCTATCTGATGGCGATCATCCTCGGCATGGGCGTTGCAGTACCTGTTATGGTAAAGAGACGGAAAATGCAGTAAAAAATGATTGATTTTGGAGGGTGTCCGCACAAGGGCACCCTCTAAGTTTTTAGGGTAATATTCATATGGAAATGTAAGAGCAGCTGAGGGGACACGAAAGAAAAAGGGGGAGTGAGTGATGGATCAGGAGAAAAATCAGCCGAAGAAGAAAAATGTATGGACACTGTTTAAACCCTGTGCAGTACCGGTTGCGGCATTGATTTTTATTTTTGTTCAGCTTGTATTTTTCCCGACGGCGGACACGCTGGTGACATTTACTCTGCTTTTTCTTGTCATGAGTTTTTTGGCGGTTGTGTTTTCGCTGCGCCAGGGTTTCGGGGTGGAAGGGCTTGCCTATATGGCGGGTGCATGGGTTGTGGCAGTTATCGCCCTGATCTATTTTGTTTCCTGTATGGGAATTCCGTCTCCGATGGAAGACCCGACCGGATTTTTCAAGAGCGTTGGCGGCGTATGGATCGCGGTATTGGCTGTGGAAGCGCTGATCACCTATGCGGTTTATGACTTTCATAAGTTTCCGGAAAGTAACAGATTTGCGGACAATCCGTCCGGAAGAGGAGTTTCCGGATCAGCACAGGAAGAGGGATCACACTCTGATTCTGTGGCAGGCGGGGATAACGAAAGGGATTCTGCCACTGCGAACCGCGATGAAAAGACCCGGCTTTCAATGGGGATGAGAATCTATATCGTTATTTTTATTGTGTTAGCGGCAGTTGCACCGTCACTGACATTTACAGGTATGGATCGATGGATAGCAAATGCTGACAGCATTGTATCGATCATATTTGGATTGGATGAAAATTCTTCTGATCTGCTGATTGTGTTGAGTTACTGTGTGGTTATGACGGCTCTGTTATTTGCGCTTCCACTCCTGAAAAATTTTGTTGTGGCGATTATGACTTTGATAGATGGGAGAAATTCGGATTTTCTGGGAGAATATGGGGCATCAATGGCGCTCTTCATTGCAATCATAGTCGTGGTGATTATGATTCGGTCAAAGACAGTACAGGATGTGTTTACCGGTTTTGAAGGGGTTGTGATCCTGACACCGTGGCTGACTATGATTTTGACAGTTGTAATCTATTCGGTCGGCTTTGCGATATTGCTGGAGACAATCCGTCTTATCCTGGAGCAGTGTTTTGTGGCGGGGAGCCTTTTAAAGACGCTGATGCACCTGATTTTTATCCAGATCGTTCATTTTGCTTATGAACTTTTGATGGGGCTGCTTAGTGTGTTGGCACTGCGCGATGCCATCGAGTCCCTTTTTTTCTTTTTTCTGCCGAACCGGGATGATTCTATTACCGATAAACGGGATGCGGCGGAAAAACAGGCAATGGAAAAGGAACTGGATTATGTATTGTACATGTCCGAATTTCATTGGAAGGAACGGATGAATCGCGAGAGAGAAAGTGGTGCAGGCCGGGGGAAGAATGGCAGATACAAAGGCCATGGGAGCAGGAGCGGCACTGCGGGCAGTGGAAATTACGGGAGGAAGTGACGGGCTATGGAAAGAAAACAGACAGGGATCAGGCCGAGGCCGAGTCAGCACGCAGGTGCGGTATATATGCTCCGTTTGGCAACGGTTCTGCTCGCTATCTCCTCATGGTGGGCAACGGCTCAGGGCATGACGGAATATGTTTTCGGGAACGGGTGGCAGGCGAAGCTGGCTTCCTTTGGGATACAGGGCATTCTTCTGGGGCTGAATTTCTACCTTCCCACATTCTGGAGTTATATGAGGCGGTGGGCGGTAAAGGGGTGTGTCGCTGTGCTGACCTGCGTGGTTCTTTTCTGTTCCTCATGGTTCAGCTATGTCTATATCGTGGAGAAGGCATATGAGACCGCGTGGGATTCGGAGTGCCGGATCCTGATTCGGTCTGCATATCGGGAAGTGTTATACGCCGCCGATGATTATGCCACGGAGTATGCAGAGGAGCTTCGTGATGAACTGGGAACACAGATTGTCAGTCTTTATGAGCAGGCCGGGGAAGCAGGCGACGGGTCTGTGTCCGGCAGTACGGCCATCGGGAGCATTTTCGATCTGGAACAGGATCGGGCGGATTATGCGGATAACGAGGATTTTGCGGCGAACGGGGAAATGGCGATGGCGATCGCTGCGATGAAGTCGGCGGTTTCTGCGGATGTGACGGCACAGGAACTGGCGGATGCACAGGAGGTAATCTCAAGCCTGCAGGCACAGGTTGAGGAGACAATCGTGTCGCTGGAGGGAATTATTGAGCAGCTTGAGGCATCCGTGGAGAATGCACAGGAAAGAATCGGTACGGCAGAGAATCGTTTGTCGAATGCTGCGGATGATGCGGATACAACATTATTGGAAGAGGAATATGATTCGGCAAAGGAGGAATTGGAGCGGCAGCAAGGAGAGCTTACAACTCGTCAGGCGGAGCTTTCTGATTATCAGACGGCACAGCAGGTTCTCGGCCTGTATGCGGTTTATCTGGGATTGGATTCCGTCAGTGCGCAGAATAAGGTCACGCAGGCATTGTTGGAGATCCAGAGTGCGCTGCTGGCGGATGATACCGATCTGAGTGCGGTGGAGGAACAGGTGGAGACGGTTTTTGCGCTGCTGCAGTCCGCCGTGACGGAGGGCGATGTGACGGACGAAAATGCGTATGTCTCCCTCCTTGACAGCATGGATCAGTTTTATCGGGATATCCGGGATTATAAAACGCTTCGGGAGACAGAGCAGGAGCTTGAGAAATTGATCGCGAATCTTTCGGAAACAGACATTGATGCGGAAGAGGATTGGAAAGCGGTGTGGGATCAGAAGCTGGATGACCTGCAGGCGTGTGTTGGCAGCCTTCCGGCTTATACGGAGACGGAAAATGAATCTCTGGCAGCATTCGATCGAACAGATTTTATGGACGATCTGGACAATGCCAGGCGGTTATATATTGTGGAGCACAATGCCGCGGATAATGCGGTGATCTACCTGATCCGGAATCCTTATCGGGAGATGGCACTGCTTTCTGTCGGCCTTGCATTTCTTCTCGATCTGGCAGCCTTTGCGGTAGGTTTTATTATCTACATCGTGGAAAATGAGGACAAGAGGAAAAAACAGGAGGGGATGCAGTCTGAGGACAGATATCTGTATATGAACAGGACAATGACAGAGATGTCTGCCTGCCGTTACCTGTACCTGACAGGAAATTATACCTGTGAAAACGGACGGTTTTATTATCAGGCCTTTGACGGTGAGAAGCCAACGGAAGCGGAGGATGAAAACGATTCTTTGCCGCGCGGATTTTATATTTATACAGGAGAGGGAGAAACACGCAGGCTGCAGGAAGTTATAAATTCTTCGCTTGTTTTGTGCGGGATGCCGGGCGGCCCGTCAGATGGTATGTATGGCAACTGTCGGCTTCGATGGAGGGATGACACACTGTGGATACAGAAAGACGGGGAGGAATCTTTTGTTTATCTTGCACCGGCACCGCAGGATGTGCCGGTATTCCGGATGTCCGGAGAGCGATGTACGGTCTTCCCTGCGCTGGAACTTCCGGAGAACGTGTGGGAGCGCGCAGTGGTTGCGTTAAATGAAAATGGTACGAAGGCGGCGGCAGTTTATCTGCTTGGTGCGCATGGAGGCTCCGGAGAGACGGAGCCAGACGATAGATAATACAATTATGAGGAGGAGACAACCATGGAAAACACAGCAACAGCATATGCGGCATACACAACAGAGAATTCGGCAGAGAATGCAGGGTGGCGCGCGGTGAGCCAGGAGAATCGTGATCAGCAGGTCGAGAGGGCTGACGGCTTCCGCGACGGCATAGCCTTTCCGGAAGACCGGGTGGACACATACATTGACCGCCTGCGCAGGAAGGGCCTCGCGCGGGAGACGGTCAACGCCTACCGGAGCCGCCTCCTGTGGTTTATGCAAAGCCTGCCGGAAGACCGGTGGATTGACCGGGACGCGGTGGCGAAAATGCAGGACGGGATGCTGGCGGACGGCCTTTCGACCGGGACGGTGAACGGGTTTACGACGGTGATCAACGGGTTCCTGGATTTCTGCGGCCATCGGGAGCTTCAGGCGGACCGCGTGCCGGAGACGGAGCGGAAGGAGCAGCCGGAGCTGTCGCGGAGTGAGTACAGGCAGCTATTGTCCGCCGCCCGCCTCGCGGGGAAGGAGCGGACCTACCTGCTGATCAAGCTGCTGGCAAACACCGGGCTGATGCTGGAGGAGCTTCCGGGCGTCACGGTGGAGGCCGTGCGTGAGGGAATCCTGATCGCGGCGGGGAAGCCGGTTCCGATATCCGGTTATCTCGCCGAGGAGCTGCTGGACTACGCGGGCCGGAAAAATATCGCCGCGGGGATGATCTTTGTCACGCGCACCGGGCGGCGGCTGGATCGCAGCAACCTGAACCATGACATCCGCCTTATGGCGGGGGCGGCGGGGATTTCCCCGGAGAAGGGGACGCCGCGGTGCCTGCGCCATCTCTACCAGCGGACACGCGCGAAGATTCAGGACGATGTCGAGATCCTCGTCGAGCGGGAGTTTGCCCGCATCATGGAGGAGGAGCAGAAAGTCATCGGATGGGATGCGTAAGATCTGACAATTTTGCAAAAGAAAAAGCCGTGGTACGGTTGGCTGCTGAAAGCTTTCCCGTGCCACGGCTCTTCATTTTGCAGAATCGGGTCAGGCCGACATCCGGTTGATCAGCTCCCGGATGTAGTCCGGCGTCTCCTCCAGAGCATCCGCGATCTGATCCACAGACTGGCCTTTCGCGAGTTTTTTGCGGATTTGGGCACATAGTTTTTGTTCTTCGCCCTGAGAAATACCCTCATTTTTTCCTGCTGTATAGATGGTTTTTGCTTCGTATTCCAATACTTTTCCACCCATAA
>JAJPYF010000004.1 GCA_021205085.1 Clostridiales bacterium
CGGCTGCTGATCAGAAGGCCGGGAACCCGCTTATCAAAAATTAACTGTGAGGATGAAAAAAGCTTAACTTCAACACGACAAAGGACTGCGCCCCCAGCGTGATCGCGCCGCCCTTTGCCTCTCCCTTTCCGATGGAGAAGATCTCACGACGGTCTGCCGCGTCAACCGGCGCGACGGTTGTTTCTGACGAAGGATTTACCGCGATCAGGAGACCGCCCCGGCGATACACGAAGGGAAGCTTCCCGCTCTCGGCGTAGACGACCGCAAAGTCCGCATCCGCCTGCAGGTCCTCCTCGGCATGCCGCAGCGCCAGCAGCGCCTTGACCGTGTGGAGCAGGGCACCGGCATCCGCCTCCTGCGCCTCCACACTGGGCGCATCCTCCGCCGGGTCCACCGGGAGGTACAGCGCATCCGGCTCACCCGTGGAAAATCCGGCGTTTTTCCCGTTTGTCCACTGCATGGGCGTGCGGGCGCCGGTGCGGAAATATCCGCCCTCCTTTGTCGGCAGATGCAGGTAACGCATGCCAATCTCGTCACCATAGTAGAGGAAGGGCACGCCCGGCATTGTGAAGATGAAGGCGTAGGCGAGCTTTAGCTCCTCATCGTCCATGTTGTATTTCGGGCGGACCGTATCATGGTTACAGGTGATCAGACAGTAATATCCGTCCTCCTTTGTCGCCTCATAATTCGAAAGGTACTCTGTCAGGAAACGGGTGATATCCCCGTTTGCATCCTTCTTGAAAAAAGTATGATCCTCCTCGCGGGGATTCTCCACAATCCCGTAATCACGCATCAGGGAATTGTACCCGTTATTCCGATCGTTCAGGTAAAAATCCATGTGGAATCCGGCCTTCAGCGACAGCTTCGGATTGCCCCACTCCGCGACCATGACCGCCTCCGGATACTCCGCGTCCAGCATCTCCCGGACATTGCGCCAGATCGCGCAGGTGCCGGACTTCACCTCATCGTCGTTCTTCACGAGGGAGGCCGCCATATCCACGCGGAAGCCGTCGCACCCGTGGTCCAGCCAGAATCGCATGACATCCTTCATGGCCTCACGCGTCGCGATGCAGTCCGGATGATCCGTCGGAAGCTGCCAGTCCTCCTCACACTTCAGGAAGCCGTAGTTTAACGCAGGCTGACATTTGAAGAAATTCAGCATGTAGGTACCGTTGCGCTCGCACTCCCCGCCGATATAAGGATAGCCCGACATCGGCTGAAAGCAGTGGTGCGTCCAGACATAGCGGTTGGAAAATTCGTTCAGCCCGGCCTTCTGGCTTTCCAGAAACCACGCATGCTCCTCCGAGGTGTGCCCCGGCACCAGATCCAGCAGCACGCGGATTCCCCGCCTGTGCGCCTCGCCGAACAGGCGGTAGAGGTCATTGTTCGTCCCGTAGCGGGGCGCCACCTTCTTGTAATCCCGCACATCATATCCGGCATCGTGGAACGGCGAATCGTAGCAGGGATTGATCCACAGGGCGTTGCACCCCAGATCGCGGATGTAATCCAGCTTCTCAATAATCCCGTTGAAATCACCGATCCCGTCCCCGTTGGTGTCGTAAAATGACTGCGGATAGATCTCATAAAATACGGCGTCCTTTAACCACTTCGGCGTGTTTTGTTCCTCCCATTTTCATCAAGTTCACTTTATCACTGAATATAACACGAGAATTGCAATATCTCAATCACATTTGTGCAAAAAACGCTATGCTTTAAGCCGTCCCGTCACCTGTGTCAGCCGACGCATTTTCCGAACCAGTTCCTCCGAAAACGCGCCCCCTCTTGTACTCGCTGGGCAACTTTCCGGCATACTGCTTAAACACATGGGAAAAATAGGACGGATTGCTGATTCCCACCTGTTCGCAGATACTCCCGATGCTCTTCGTCCCCTCTTCTAGAAGGCTCTTGGCCTTCTCCATCCTGCGCTGCAGGAGGTACTGTTTAAATGTCATATGCATCGTATTTTTGAAAATCCTGCCGAAATAAACCGGATTCAGGTAGACATAAGTCGCCACAGAAACGATGGATAAATCCTCCTCCTGCAGATGCTCATCAATATAAGCCAGCGCAGCATGAATATAATCTTTCACTCCACCTGAATTCTGCATAATCTCCGTCTTTCGGTTCTCCACCGCAAAAATCAGAATTTTGTAACAGATATTCACCGCCTGCAGCGCCGTCAGCTGATGCAGCTGGGTATAATAATTCTGAAACTTCTCGCGCACCTCTCTGCACATTTCGTAGGAATCCGAAAGCAGGACCTCCGCCTTCACCATCATATAATGAATCTGTCGGCACTGCTCCTCCTCCCCGGCAGGAAGGTCGTAAATAAAATCCACGAAAGCCTGCTTCAGCTGCTGTAGATTATTCTTCCGGACAGCGCGGAGAATCGCATCGCTCTCCGGCAGCCCGCTTCCCTCCCGCTTCTCCTCCGCCTCCGCGGGGAAAGCGAGATAACCGTCATCGGACAGATCGGCGGCGGCAAAGAGGCTCTCCGCCTCCTCGTAGCTGCGCCGGATCCCCGGAATACCCCGGTACGGCTTGGATATGGCGGCAATAATCGGGATCTGTAGCTCCTTCTCCACCGCATCTGCCATCTGCTTCAGTTCACGCACAGACGCCGTGTCCTTTGTCTGAACCAAAAAAAAGGCGTGGCTTTCCCCGTTTTCAAATCTCCAATAGAAAAACCGTTCCCCGATTTTCTTCTCCAGACGGCGAGTAAAATCCGGCGAGTCTTGTGCCGACGCGCTCATAATCTTGTAGGTCAGATTATAATCCACGCAGACAGTGATATACAGGTCTCCATCGCCCAGCTCATCCGCAAAAACCGCAAAAATCTCCTCCAGCCGCTCCCTTTGAATGCTGCCGTTGATATACTGGTAAACAGACATCCGCAGAAAACTCTCGGCATCCTCCGCGAAAATCCTTTCCCAACTCTCCGACTTCTCCGCTGTCTCCATCTGTTTCCGGCAGGTACGGTAGGCGCGCTCCATTGTCTCCCGCAGCTGCACACTGTCGATCGGTTTCAACAGGTAGGCGAAAGCGCCCAGATCGCAGGCCCGCCTGGCATAGGCGAAATCCTGATACGCGCTCAGGACGACAAACAGACAGTCCCGTCCCTCGCGCTGTATCTCCTCCATCACCATCAGACCTGTGACCTGTTTCATGCGGATATCCGTCAGGACGACGTGGGGAGATGTCGCGCGGATCACTTCGATTGCCTGTTCCCCGCTTCGGGCGCTCCCCACCACCTCGAATCCCATGTCCTTCCAGTCATAGGTATCCAGCAGTCCCTGGAGTAAAATTTCCTCGTCGTCTACTATAACAAGTCTTAACCGTTCCATAGAATAAGTTTACCCTTTTACGGCACCTGCCGCAACACCCTTGATGATATATTTCTGGCAGGTGAGATAAAATACGATCACCGGAATAATACTCAGCGTAATCAGAGCCATGATCGCGCCCAGATCTACAGAGCCGTAACTGCCCTGCAGATACTGGATATGGATCGGGATCGTCATATACTTCGTGCGGTCCAGCACCAGATACGGCAGGAGGTAATCATTCCATATCCACATAATCTCAAGAATCGCAATAGAGATCAATGTCGGCCTCAGCATGGGGAGGACGACCACGAAGAATGTCCGAATCGGCCCGCAGCCGTCGATCGCGGCAGCCTCCTCGATCTCCAACGGCAGACTCTTCACAAAACCGGTGAACATAAAGACCGCCATTCCGGCCCCGAATCCCAAATAGATAATTGGGATCGTCCACGGCGTGTTCAGCTTCAGCGTGTCCGCCGTCTTTGCCAGTGTAAACATCAGCATCTGGAACGGTACCACCATGGAAAATACAAACAGGTAATAACAAACCTTGCAGAATACCGTGTTAACCCGGGCAATATACCATGCTGCCATGGAGGTGCAGATGAGGATCAGTGCCGTAGACAACACAGTAATCAGGAAGCTGAACAGGACAGATTTTAAAAACGGATAATTGCCGAATGTAAGCCCCTTCAGATAATTCGCCCACCCGACAAAGCTGTCCCTTGTCGGCCACGCGAAGGTCTCCGTCTTGACATAGGTGTTTTCCTTAAACGAGTTCATCAGCACAATGAACAACGGCAAAATATAGATCACCGCAATCACGGAAAACATGACGGTAAGTGCAGTTCCTCTTTTTTTCTTCATGACTGATCAACCTCCCTTGACCTTGTCACTCTCAGCTGAATCAGCGAGATCGCTGCCACCAGGATAAAGAACAGCACCGCTTTCGCCTGCGCTACGCCCCTGGAGGAAGCACTCTGTCCATAGAATGTATTGTAAATGTTGAGAGCCAGCATTTCTGTCGTCTTTACCACAGTTCCATCGGCCTGCCATGTATACGGCTGTCCCCCTGTCAGTGCCAGGTTCTGGTCAAAGAGCTTGAAGCCGTTGGACAGGGAAAGGAACATACAGATCGTGATGGACGGCATGACATTCGGAATAATCACCTTTGTAAGCGTCTGCCATCCGGTGGCGCCGTCGATTTTTGCCGCCTCCATCATGTCCTCAGGCAGAGCCTGTATTCCGGCGATATAGATGATCATCATATAGCCGATCTGCTGCCAGCACATGACAATGATCAACCCCCAGAAGCCGTACTTTGTCTCCAGTAAAATCGAAGTGTTGAAGCGGCTTAAAATCCCGTTAAAAATCATATTCCAGATATAGCCAAGGACGATGCCGCCGATCAGGTTCGGCATGAAAAACGCGGTTCGGAACAGATTCACTCCGCGAATATGGCGGGTCAGCGCAAACGCAATAAAAAATGCGATGACATTGATCAGCACCAGTGAGACGACCGCGTAGAGCGCCGTGTACCAGAATGCATGGACAAAGGAAGCGTCTTTCAGTGCCTTGACATAGTTTCCGATGCCGATAAACTCCGCATCGCTGGTCGTTGTAAAACTACAGAACGACAAATACAATCCCTGCAAAAACGGATAAATGAATCCGATAATAAATGCCGCAAGCGTCGGACCCATAAACAAGGGGAAAAACTTTCGTATCGGGCGGGCCGTCATTGATATCGCAGAAGACGATGTAAATCCGCTCCGTTTTTTTCTTTTCATATGCTTACCCCTTCCTATACTCTGCGGGAGCAGATATCACATCCGCCCCCGCACCATCTTCTTTCGACTGTCAAAGACAGGTCATCCGCTTATTCATTTGCCGCTGCGTACTGCTGTGCCCATCCGGCAACGAATGCGGTTTCCACATTTGACCAGTCACCGCCCGTATCATACTGGTTCATCGCCGCCACAAGGCTCGCGCGCCACTCGTCGACATTCGGTGTGTAATTGAACGCCCAATCAACAGTATATTTTCCTTCTTCGATATACTGGTTTGCATACTGGAAGAAGACATTTTCATTCTCAGCCGCCTGCTTGTAAGGGATCTCACCGAACTCCGCCGCCATCATCGCGGTACCCTCCTCGGACGTTATCAGCCAATACATGAAGTCCAATGTCGCCTGCTGATTCTCCTCGGAAGCATAAGCGTTTACTGCCCAGCAGTTTTCTGTGCCAGAGGCCAGACCGGAATTTTCTTCGCCGTCCACTCCTATGTAAATCGGAATCATCGCCATCTCATCATTACTGTAGACCTTACTCAGTGCCGAATATTCCCATGTGCCGTTCTGATAAAATACCGCGCTGCCCTCAAGGAACTCTGCCTCTGCGTCATATCCGCCGGTCGCCAGCGTGGAGGCATCATAAGCACTATCCTCAAGATAGAGATCCCAGATCTGCTTAAAGTTATCCAGATATGCGCCGGTGATCTCCGCCGGGGTATCAGTCCAGCCATCGTCTACAGACTCATAGTAGAGCGGCATATTGGCCAGATGACCGGTGAATCTCCAAGAGGAGGAGTCGTCCATACCGGAGGAGGTAAACGCGTCAAAGCCGAGCTCATCCGCGCGGGCGTGAATGTCGTCCGCCACTGCCTTTAATGTATCAAAGTTGTTGATGTCGTCCAGACTGTATCCGGCCTCATCCAACAGGGTCAGATTCACGATGATGCCGAAGCTCTCATAGCAGTAGCCGACAGAAACTGCCCGTCCCTCTTCGTCATAGAGCGTGAAATCGTCCGTTGTCAGTTCATTGTACATATCCGTGTCGGTCAGGTCGATGCAATAGTCGCCCCATGTCTGTACTGCCGCGTCATTGC
Source organism: Clostridiales bacterium (assembly GCA_021205085.1). Lineage (GTDB taxonomy): Bacteria > Bacillota > Clostridia > Lachnospirales > Lachnospiraceae > Eubacterium_I. The sequence continues at coordinate 6,210 of JAJPYF010000004.1, forward strand.
CGCCAACGAAAAATGTCGGAGCATTCGATGTGTCCATCTAGGCTGGCAAAGTCGACTCATAGCTTCCGGAAGCCGCCGTTACAACCTGAACACTCACGCCGGTCTGTTCCGTGTAGGTTGCTGCAATCTCCTGCAGCGCTTCATCCGCCTCTGGCTTCATGTTCAGCCAGTAAACGGAACCACTTCCGCTTGTCTCTGCGGCCGCAGACTCCGTGCTTTCTGCCGCTGCAGACTCCGTGCTTTCTGCCGCTGCAGACGCGGCATCGTCCGCATCCGAGGTGCCGGAATCAGCGGTAGAGCCACACCCCGCCAGAAGCGATAAACCCAACGCAGCCGTCAGACCCATTGCTAAAAACCTTTTTCTGTTCTTCATAAAAATTTCCTCTTTTCTTTTTAGGATAAGTGAACGGGTTACCTGTTAGTTTTTATCCTAGCAAAAAGAGGGAAAATCCTTTAACAATTTGAAAACCTTTTCTGTTAAAAAAAATACTTTTTAATTCTCCGCGTTAAATTTCGCGATGCTCTCATCCTCCGCCGCCGTAAACTCTTCCACCGTAATCTCTCCTTCAACCAAGAGCGGCAGATAGGTTCCCAGCGTCTCCTCCTGCAAAACGGAGTTCCAGTTTGCCTGATAGTTGGGGATGAACTGTCCGGCGCCGCTGTAAGCCTCCAGATAATCCGCGAGCGCCTGACTTCCGGCCTCGCCGCCGTCCGCGAACAACACCTCCTTCTCCTCCAGATTTTTCTGTGTACGGAATTTCAAAAACTCAACTGCTCCTGCTCTTACTTCCTCCGAATACGAGGACACGACTGCCCAGCCGAATGTCTCCGGCGAACTGATCAGCACATTCCCCGGAAACGCAGAAAACCGTATTGTGTCCGCCATCTCCTCCGGTATCGCCTCGATCATCCAGTATCCGTTGGCAATCATCGCCGCTTCCCCGGAGAAAAAGTGCGTGTACGCCACATCAAAATCCTCATACATCGCGTCCTCCGTCGTATAGGAAAACAGCTTCACCAGCGTCTCAGCAATCTCCTCACCGGTTTCATTCTGATAGGTGTCCGGATACAGGGTTCTCAAAAACGCTGCGCCCTCCTCCGTCTCCGCCGCCTTTGCGGTGGCAATCAGCATCGGTGCCCAGGCTGTTCCCTCCGTGTGCAGCGCCAGCGGTGTGATTCCGGCAGCCTGCAGCCGGTCACAGCATTCCCAGAACTCCTCCCATGTCTGTGGGAAGTCATCAATCCCGGCCTCGGCAAACAGCTCCTCATTCCAGAAAATCCCGGAGCAGGAAAAAGCCATCGTGCTCTCCGGCGCCAGATAAATGCTTCCGTCCTCTTCGGTGACGCTCTCCAGCACCGCCTCCTCAATCATGCCCTTCCACTCCTCATCGCCGTTGATATAAGAAGACAGATCCTCAACCCGCTCCTCCTCGATCATCCGGTTATAAAATGTCGGCAGCAGACGCAGGCTGGTCAGAATGGACGGCAGCTCGTCTGTCACATTGAGGCGCTTCATATTCTGCCGTTCTTCCTCCTCCGTCTCCATCACCCACTCCACATCCAGATGATATCTTCCCTCGTAGGTCTCGTTAAACGCGTCCACCAGAGCCTCGTCACTTTTTATGCCGGTTGTCGCGCTGACCATGAGAATAATGGGAATCTCCACGGTTTCCTCCGTCGCAACACTGCTCTCAGCCTGCGCGCTCTCCTCTTCCGCATGATCTGAATTCATTCCGCAGCCCGCTGCGCACAGCAAAGCCGCTGCGCATGCCGCGGCAATCCCGATGATTCTTCTCCTCCTGATACTCATCCGCTCGTCCTCCCAGACCGATCTGTATAAATCATCTGTTCACTCCGTCCGCTTTCTTCGATATTTATGATGTACTGTCCGGCACTTCGATCACACACCATGTCCCGGACTCATCCGTCTCATAGAAAAAGCAAATCTCCTCCCCGTACTGCAGCCGCAGCCGCGTCACAATGTTGACCACACCGTATCCGTGCTGCCCGTCCGGAAAACATTTTTTCATTTCCGTGATCGGCAACGCAGTCAGCCCGTTGAGAAGCCGCTTCACATCCTCCCGCATCGGCGTCCCGTTATTATACAGGCGGAAGACCAGCCTGCCCTCCTGCTCCGCCACGGTAATCCGAATCAGGCCGCCCTCATAAATTTCCCCGAAGCCGTGCTGCATTGCATTCTCCACCAACGGCTGCAAGATCAGCTTCAACACCAACCTCCGCCTCACCTCAAGCCCGCAGTCGATCTCATAGCGGAACAGATTTTTATTCCGGATCTGTTGAATCTCCATATAACTGCGCACATTCTCCAGCTCGTCCTCCACCGTGACCATGTCGCTGCCCTTGCTGAGACAGAGCTGCAGATACCGGGACAGTGCCTGTATCATCAGCATTGTTGTCTCCTCCTTGTTGATGCGCGCCAACATGTAAATCGTATCCAGTGTATTGTACAGGAAATGCGGGTTAATCTGCGCGATCAGCGTATTCATTTCGCTCTTTCGCAGCTCCCGCTCCTGCTTCCGGATATCTGCCAGAAGCTGCTCGATATTCTGCAGCATCTCATTGTAGGACTGACCGATCTGATCCAGCTCCGTATTCGTATGTACCTCAATGGTATGCCGGAAATCCTTCCCGTCAAACTCACTCATCGTATCGCTGATATACCGGATCGGCTGCGTAAACCGCCGGGCGAAAAGCATACTCAGCACCGCCGCCACGCATCCGGCCAGAAGAAAGATAATGACCAGCACCATCTGGATCTGGCTCAGACCGCTGTTTAATGTGCTGTTCGGCACATAGGTAAAAATCGTAAATCCGCAGTCCGCCTGACGGTAAAGCAGATACCTTCCGTTTCCCGTCTTCTCCGAAAGAACCGTTGCAGCCTCTGCCGCCGCTTCGGCCACCGAGGCGATCTGTTCCAGATCCCCCTCCTCCGGCTCGTATTCCTCCGGGAACCATGATGCACAGATCTCACCGTCGGCCGTCATCACACCGATTCCGACCGCATTCGTTATGTCCTCCTCCCCGACAATCTCCTCCAGAAACGCATCGCTCATCTTCAGAAACAGCATTCCCGGTTCATGGGAATAATCAAGGCTTCGCACATACCGTCCGATAAAAAGCGCCTTCTCCCCATCGCCGAACAGATCATCCTCCGTCCAGATCCACTGCGTCTTTGCGTAATCCTCCCCCAGCGTCTCCGCCAATCCGCTGTCCAGAAAATCCTCATAAGAAATTTTGGAGTAGGACCGGGTATAGACATTTCCCTTGTTATCCACATAACAATACTCCTCAATGTGATCCAGACTGAGGTAAGCGAAATATTTGCTCAGGGAATTCTGTTCATCTCCGGACAAACCGGTAGCCAGAAGGCTGTCCTGTACGGTGTCGTACAGAATGCACTCCGCCGTCACCTCATCGCTCTTCTGATACAGGTTTTCGATGGTCATACCCATTTTTTCCGTCAGAAACTCATAGCTGTCCACGAGAGCCGACGCCGTGTTCCGCCGCGTGTAGGTCAGAACACAGACGCTGGATAAAAGCAGCGCAAATAACAGGATCACTACCATGTTGGAAAAATATTTTCTTCGGATTCCGTATCTTCTGTTCTTTTTCATCTTCAATCTGCTCCGGATTGGGAAAAGGGCTTCGCTGCTCTTTTTATTGTAACTGAAAAAGCCGCAAAATCAATCGCGATTTTTATACTATTTTTTGAAGAGGAAAATCTTAGAAATCGATTCGCAAGATGTTTGACGCTTCCGGCACATTATGTTAGAATAACGCAGACCATTCACAGTGGCGACAATATCATGTCACAAAGGGAAAATTTAAAGATACGGAGGAATCAAGATGAGCTACAGATACAGAACAAAGGGAACCTGCTCCACCCTGATCGAAGTGGAGCTGGACGGAAATATTGTGAAAAATGTGAAATTCACCGGGGGCTGCAACGGCAATCTTCAGGGTGTGTCCCGCCTGGTGGCCGGACGAACCGTCGATGAGGTGGAGGCCACCCTCTCCGGCATCCGTTGCGGCATGAAGCCGACCTCATGTCCGGATCAGCTCTCGAAGGCGGTGCGCGCCGCGTATGAAGCACAATAGATTGCAAAGAGCGGCGATTGGATTACACAATCAGCCGCTCTATCGCTTTTTTAACATCTTTTTCTACAGGGAAAAGCTGCCATCTCGTGTAGGCTTTGTCCATCCGGTCGCGGATCGACACCAGCTGATCCTGCCGCAGATAGGAAAGCAGCGGAATCACCTGCCCGATCATGGCGCGCTTCATCAGATCTGTCGTGGAGTCTGACTTCACCGGCCGCGGCTCGGTGATGACATCGGCCGCAACGCCGCAGACCCCGGCGGCCTCCTCCGCGGGGACGCCCTCCAGACAGGTCACCAGAAACTCCAGCTGCTTTTGCACATCCTCCAGAAACTTGTCGCAGAGGATATCCCGCTCGGTTTTTACATGGCTTCCGCCGATCCAGTTGACCACGCTTCTCGCCATCTTCCCGGAGGCGCGCTTGGAGCCGTCTGCCTTTTTGCTGATTGAACGGACAGACTGGGTAAACTCATCGTATATCTCCGCGATTTTCTCCGCTTCCGCAAGAAGCGTTCGATCTGTCACTTTGTTTTCTTCCATAAAATCACCGCCATAAACAGATGATGGATTCGTATCCGTGTGAAACCGGACTACCCATGAAACACCTTCGTCTCGCCGTAGGCCGTATAACGGTCCACAATGCCGCAGATGACGAGGTCAAAAATACCGTAGTCATCGTCAAACACCATGTTTCCGGCGCCGCCGTCCGTGTTCACCAGAACGGTATCGCCCACGCCCGCGTCAGCGCCGTCAAACGCGATCATCCGCGGGCCTTCGGGGGTTTCCGTGACCGGGTCGAAATACTCCACCAGCATCAGCTTATATCCGTAATATCCATCGTCCTTCACTGTGGAAACTACATTTCCCACAACCTTTGCCAGCCGCACCGTCACACCCCCCTGTCCGCGCGAAAGTCCTGTCACAGTTCTTCGTTATATGTGTCGATAAAGCCTACGATCGCCACATCCACCGGGATATTCCCCCGCCGGTAAATCCTCGCAGCCTCCTTGGACCCGATCATATAGATATGATCCCCGGGGCCGGCCTGCCGGGTCTGATCCGCTGCAACGATCAGCCCGGCCTCCTTCCCGTTTTCAATCTTCCGGACGACCAGCAGCGGAACTCCCTCAAGTGCAGGATCCTTTACGGTCGCGACAACCGAGCCGACCACTACACCGGTATACATTTCCTACTCCTCGACCGGGATATCCAGCTTCGGAAGGATATACTCCACTTCTGCATGCGGACGCGGAATGACATGTACTCCGTAAAGCTCTCCGACACGCTTTGCCGCCGCAGCGCCCGCGTCCACCGCGGATTTCACGGCGCCGACATCCCCGCGCACCATAACGGTCACCAGGCCGGAGCCGATCTGCTCTTTCCCGATCAGATGTACATTTGCTGCCTTAACCATGGCATCCGCCGCCTCGATCGAACCGATAAGTCCTCTGGTCTCAACCATCCCTAATGCTTCCTTCATTGTTTTTACCTCCATTATTTTATATTTGATTTATGTAATCTATAAGAGTTACCTGTGTTCATCACCCGATCGCGCGAAGCATATCCGGGTGCGGAGAGGGAATGACGGTGCTTTTCGCCATCAGCCCTTTTGTCTCCTCCAGCGCTTCTGCCGCCTGAATGGAAGACTGCACCGCAGCCACCTCCCCGGTCAGCAGAATAAACGATTTTCCGCCCAGGCCGCGCCCCAGCCGGACTTCCAGCAGATCCACCTCCGCGGCCTTTGCCGCCGCATCCGCCGCCTGAACCGCCGCACAGAGCGAATAGGTCTCCATGATGCCCAGCGCCTGCAGGTGATCCACGATGGAACACGCGGAAATCGCCGGAGCGACCTGCGGATCGACATTCGGTATGACAAGGCTGTCGATCAGAAGGCTTTCGGCAGCCTCCCGCCCCGCCTCCACGGAGGAGCGGACCGCAGCCACCTCGCCCGTGACGACGATGTAATATTTTCCTGCGCAGACACAGCCGGCACCGACCAGCTCTACATCGGCCGCTTTCAGCATGGCATCGCAGGCGAGCATGCCTGTGGGAATGCTCATGATCTCATTCATCCCAATCGCGCTCATAATCTCACTTCCTTATCTCTATTGCCTGATCTGTCACCCGGGTAACCGTCCCGTCGATGGAAGCGTGGATCCGTGCTCCCATCCCCTGCGGCTCCGCAATCAGATCGCCTTTGTGTACCCGCTGCCCTGCCTGTACCACCGGTTTGTCCGGTGCGCCGATATGCATCCGCAGCGGTATCCGGACCTCATCGCAGTCCACGAATCCGGCCATCGGGGCATCCCGGTCGAACTTTTTCAGGTCGAGCCGCTGCAGGAGCCGCTCCGTGGGCACCCGCTTGTTCTCAATCCCGCTGTCCGCCTTGTATTTTACTTCCTTCACCGGCCGGACACCGTTCTTCTGCAGCGCGCCCTTCATCTCCTGCATCACCTTGCCGGGTTTTAACCCGAAATTGCAGGCGTAGTAGGTACAGACGCCGCAGTCACAGCAGGAGAAAATACCGTTTACCCTGCCGAGCAAAGTGCCGTTCCCGGAAGCAAACGCCCGCATCGCCTTGTGCGGCTGCACATCCAGCCCCATGGCATTTCTGGGGCACATCTGCGTACACATGGAACATTGGCAACAGACTGCCCGCGCCAGCATGGCATCCCGCTCTCCCAGCATTTTCTTTGAGAGAATGGTGTGTCCCTTCGGAATCGCCAGAAGCCCGCCGGTCGTTTTCGTCACCGGTTCGGACAGGTCATCGGTCACACGCCCCATCAGGGGACCTCCGATGATGTAGGTACAATCGCCCACCGGACCGCCCGCCGCATCCAGAAGGAGTGAGAGCGGTGTCCCGATCGCACAGTTTACCGTCACCGGATTCGCCACGCTTCCCGCGACCGTCACCATCTTCTCCGTCACCGGCTGTCCCTCCAGCGCCCGCGCGATGTTTAGCACCGTGCTGACGTTGCTGACGACACATCCCACATCCAGCGGAATCCCGCCGGTCGGAACCGTCCGTCCGGTCACGCAGTACACCAGATTCTGCTCATCGCCCGCCGGGTAAAAGGAATCCGACAGGTAAAGCTCCACCTTCGTCCCTTTTACGGCATCGCGGAGGGCTTCCACGGCCTTTTCATAATGCTTTTTCAGTGCGATCACTGCCCGCTTTGCTTTCAGGTTGTCCCGGATCATCCGGACAGCCAGGACAATTTCCATCGCGTAGGTCTCCATGACATGGCGATCTGTCCGAAGCAACGGCTCGCACTCAATCCCGTTGATAATCAGGATCTCCGCCTTGCAGTCTAATTTTCGATCGGTTGGAAATCCGGCTCCGCCTGCACCCACGACGCCGGCATCCCGAATCATTTGAATCATTCCCATATCTGTTTAAATAATGCGGAATCCGTCTTTTAAAACGCAGCGGCGTGCTCTGGTAAAGCTTCGGGCCGAGGTCAGGCCCTCGCCCGTGGGCGTCGCAATGGTGAGTGTCGCATAGCCCTCGCCGTTAAAGCCGACCCCCGCGGTGGACGGTCCGTTCTTCACAAAGATCGTCGTGTTGACTGCCCGTGCCGCTTTTGTCATGTTCTTATAATTTGTGGAGTGCATCATCGCGGAATGCTGGCATCCGTGCTCTGCCTCCACCGCCCAGTCGATCGCCTGATCCACATCGGAGCAGCGGACACAGCCGAGCACCGGCATCAGCATCTCCACGATCACGAACGGGTGATCCTTCGGGACATCCGCAATAATCAGCCGAGGATCTCCGGTGTAGGATACGCCGGACTGCTGCAGGATGTAGGTGGCATCATGCCCCACAAAATTCTTGTTTGCCGAATATTTTCCGTCCTTCTCGTTGATGACCGTCCGGACGATTTTATCGATGTCATTTCCCCGGACAAGATACGCGCCGTGTTTCTGCATCTCACTCATAAACATGTCAAATACAGAGTTTACCACAAAGCACTCCTTCTCTGCAACACAGAGCACGTTGTTGTCAAAGGAAGCGCCGTCCACGGTGTCCTTCGCCGCCTGCGGGATGTCCGCCGTCTCGTCAACGATAACCGGCGGATTGCCCGGTCCGGCGGAAATACATTTCTTTCCGCTCTTCATGGCGATGGATACGACAGCCTCTCCGCCGGTGACGGAAAGCATCTTGATGTCCGGATGGCTCATCAGGTCCGCGCTGGTATCCATATTCGGCGTGGTCGGGCAGCAGATCAGGCCCATCGGACCTCCGGCTGCAACGATTGCCTCGTTTAAAATCCGCATTGTCTCCTGACAGCATTTTACCGCCGCGGGGTGCGGGTTATATACCACCGCATTTCCGCCCGCGATCATGCTGATGGAATTGTTGATGATCGTTCCCGGCGGGTTGGTGGACGGTGTGATGGAACCGATGACCCCGTAAGGCGCCTGCTCCACCAGTGTTATCCCGTGATCGCCGGTAAAGACACGCGGCTCGATATCCTCCGTTCCCGGCGTCTTGTTGGCCACCAGCAAAATCTTCTGGACCTTGTCCGGAACCTTTCCGTACCCGGTCTCGTCGTGCGCCATCTGCGCCAGCTTCTGCGCGTTATCCACAGATGCCTTCCGCATGGCACGGATCAGTGCCTCCCGCGCGTCAATGCTCATTCCGGCCAGCTTCTTCTGCGCGGCCGAGGCTGCTCTGACACAGTCGTCCACGCGGTCAAACATCCACCCGTTTCCCGATGCCGGTGCACAGGCGGAGGATCCGCCCTGACGATCCACCTGTTCAATGGTCATCCGAACGATCTGTTCGATCTGTTCCTTCGTTAGCATCAGTCACTCACCTCCCTGGTATCTTTCTCTTTGCTGAAGATCCGCTTATTGTGCAGATCAATATAATCAATGATCGCGATGATCGCCGTATCCGACGGTTTGTTGTCCGTCAGTGCGGTCTGTCTGGATGAGGAGCCGGAGACAATCATGACGACCTCGCCTTCTCCCGCGCCCACCGCGTCAAACGCGACCACGATATTTCCTTTTTCCTCAAAGGTCTCAATGTCGATGGGCTTGACCAGCAGCATCTTCAACCCGTTGATCTTCTCGGACTTTGATGTGCTCACCACAGTCCCTACCACTCTTCCTATCTGCATTCGCCGGTTCCGCCTCCTCTCACACGGATAATCTTTATCTCCATCGCCTCGGCGCGCTCCCGGGCTGCCGGTGTGATCAGTGCCTTTTTCTCGCAGTAAATCTGCTTCTTGTTGTCACGGAAGGCATCGTTGATATCCCGCTCCGTCACAAGCTCCAGAACGGGCTCGCCGCACGCCGCGGCGTCTGCTCCGGAAACAATCGGAGCCGCGTGCTTCTGTGCCGGTGTCGGCTCCCGCCACACCTTGGGTATGCACGGCCGGTATCCCTCCATATAATCCGGAAGTCCCGACGCGTCCGCGTTCCGGCTGCCGAAATCACAGTCCTCGTTTGACGCAGCCATCGGATGGCACCTTGTGCCGTCTGTCAAATTCCGTTTCTCCACAGCCTGACTCCTTTCTGCCTCTCCCGGCGGCGAAATCTCCCCGGACGATACCAGCCCGACCAGATCATCCGCACCCAGACCGCAGGCGTTCGCCTCATCTGTGTCAAGGTGCAGCTCCAGCGCATGGCCGTTTCCGACGCGGCAGATCACATTTTCCAAGGTACAGGGGCGCTCGCCCCCGACCCGGACCGCGACGACCTGTCTGTCGTGAACGCCGTAAACCTGCGCCTCCGCTTCGCTCATATGTATGTGGCGCGCCGCCACGATCAACCCTTCATCCAGCGTGACCCGTCCCTTCGGGCCGACGAGCGTGACACCCATGGAGCCGTCCAGATCACCGGAAAGCCGGATCGGACATTTCTTCACGCCGAGTTTGAAGGAATCCGAAACCGAAATCTCGATCTGGCTCTTCGCCCGCGTCGGTCCGAGCACTCTCACATGCTCCAGACTTCCTCCGGGTCCGACGACGGTTACCTGCTCTCTGGCTGCGAACTGTCCCGGCTGGGTCAGCGCACGGATCGGATGCAGGGTGCTTCCTTCTCCGAACAGTACGGCCAGATCGGCAGCGGACAGATGGACATGGCGTGCGGAAATTCCGATCGGGATGTATTTTCCCTCTCCGCTTCCGGCGATCTGTGTCAGCACGATACGCCGGATTGCGGCCTTATCTAATTTCACTCCTGCATCACCTGCTTTCTGTCATCCGCGAAATCTGTTGTCCGAGAGAATCTGCCGCACGATCTGTGCGACCATCTCGGCCTCATTTTTTTCCTCATTTGTGCTGCCGCCGCAGGAACATGTATGCGATGACGAATCACCGCTGTGGTCGTGACTGCAGCCGCCCTTCGCGCAGGCCGGTACGCCGTCCGGACCGCAGTTGCGGCAGAGCGGGCGTCCTCCGGTGTATATCCCGCTGTTGGTGCGCCGCTCGATCAGGCGGTCCACCTGCGAGCAGGTCAGCTCATTCACCTGGCCGATCAGACCGTTCGTGTACATGCTCACCAGCGCATAATATTCCACGGACTCCATCCGCATCCACGCCTCCATGGCATCCTTTCCCCATGTGATTGCCCCGTGGTTTGCCAACAGGCATCCGTTATGGGAGCGGATAAACGGTGTGATGGAATCCGGCACCTCCTCGGTTCCCGGCATCGCGTAGGGAGCCAGCGGAATTTCGCCGATTCCCATGACAGCCTCGGTGAGAATGGCCCGGTTCAGTGGAAGCCCCGCGATCGCGTAGGATGTCGCTGCCGGCGGGTGCGCATGCACCACTGCCTTTACATCCGGATTCTCATTGTAGACACGCAGGTGCATTTTAACCTCACTGGACAGTTTGCAGTTTCCCTTTATGACATTGCCGTCCAGATCCATCAGCACCAGCATATCATCGGTCATGTATCCCTTTGATACTCCCGTAGGAGTACACCAGATCGTGTCGTCGCTGACCTTTGCACTGATATTCCCGTCATTGGCCGCCACGAAATTTTTGGCGTACATCCTGCGTCCGATCTCCAGGATGGTCTTTTTTACTTCATAATCTCCCGGATACTGGGATTCAAACTGGTAACCCATATATTTTCCCCACTGTATAATTTCTGATTTTCTGTTATTTCTACTGATAATGTCCTGTTCCCGCCGCTCTTGATTGCAATTTATCCGTGCATATGATATATTTTATATAATATAATACAAAGACAAAACAGGAGGAACACACTATGCTGGCCATCGCGCGCAAGACCGCCATCCGCGAGCAGCTGCAGGAACACAAGAGCGTCCGTATCGCTGACCTCGCCACACAATTAAATGTCACAAAGGAAACGATCCGCCGCGACTTAAAAGAGATGGAGGAGAACAACGAACTCATCCGCACCCACGGCGGCGCCTATATCCTCGACGGTGTCCAGAACGATCTGGATCCGCATCTGCGGAAGGTGATCAAGGTCCCGGAAAAAGAGATCATTGCGCAAAAGTGCAGCTCCCTGATTCTGGCCGGCGATTATATTTTCCTCGACGGCTCCACCACCTGCTGGTCCATCGCCCGGATGCTCACCGGACGGAAAATCACGGTTCTGACATCCTCTCTGGAGATTGCCAATATCCTAGCGGATTCCGGCACGGTAAAGCTTCATGTGATCGGCGGAAAGTTCTCATCCGATTATATGGACTTTGTCGGGGTGGGAACCATCCGCGCACTTGAGAACTATTACGTGGATAAGGCCTTTATCTCCTGCCGGAGCGTCGATCTGGAGTATGGCATTACCGATACCAACGACGACCGTGCGAAGCTGCATCAGACAGCCCTGGCCCACGCAAACCAGAAGTATCTCGTGTTTGATCACTCCAAGATCAACAATGTCTCCTTCTCGTTTATCGCACCGCTCACCGATGTGGACGGCGTCATCACGGACTGCACGCTTCCGACGGAGTGGCAGGAGTATCTCGCCGAACACCAGATCGACATATATTAAACCTTACTTTTTATCTACAAACTTTTCAACCGGACGGATACCCATCTTCTCGAAGGACTCTTTAAACGGCGCTGTCGCGATCCCCTTCTCGGTGATGATACCGGTCACAAGGCTGTGGTCTGTCACATCGAAGGCCGGGTTCACGACGCCCACTCCTTCCGGAGCCATGCGCTCCTCATACCACATCTCCGTGACCTCCTCCGGCTTGCGCTGCTCGATATGAATCTCATCGCCCGATGCCATCGTCATGTCGATGGTAGAGGACGGTGCACAGACATAGAATGGAATCCCGTAATGCTTCGCGATGATCGCGACGCCGCTGGTTCCGATCTTGTTCGCAAAATCGCCGTTGGCCGCCACACGGTCGCATCCCACAAAGATAATCCCGATCTTGCCGGACTTCATCGTGTAGGAAGCCATATTGTCACACTGCACATAAGTGTCGACTCCGGCGGTCTGCATCTCATAGGCGGAAAGCCGCGCTCCCTGCAGGAGCGGTCTTGTCTCATCGCAATAAACATGCAGATCTTTTTTCGGATCCCATCCCTTTTCCAGAGCAATGTAAATCGGGGCGAGCGCCGTGCCGTACTTCGCTGTGGCCAGCGTGCCGGCGTTGCAATGCGTCATAACACCCACACCCTTCCCGAGCTGTTCGAGCAGCTCGTATCCGTATGCGCCGATGTTGCGGCTGATCTGGATATCCTCCTCGCGGATCGCGATGGACTCCTCTTTCAGGCGCTCCTTCATCTGCGCAACGGTCTTGCCGTCCTTCTCCGCGAGCAGCACCGCGTGCATCCGGTTCAGCGCCCAGCTTAAATTCACCGCTGTCGGACGGGAAGAGTTTACATACTCCATAATCTTCGTACACTCCGCGACGAACTGATCCATGTCGTCCGTCTCCACCTGCGAGGCGAGCACATAGTAGGCAAAGCCTCCGGTCACGCCGATCGCCGGCGCCCCTCTCACACGCAGTTTATAAATCGCCTCCCAGATATCCTCCGCTTTGTCCAGAGAAAGATACTCGGTCTTTCCCGGCAGCAGTGTCTGGTCAAGAATCACAATACTTTTCCCGTCTTCCGAGAGGACGACGGTATCCAGATTTAGTGCGTTTGCCATTTCAAAATCCTCCTTATACAAATCTTACGCCTGTTTAAGCATCCACAGCCGCTACAGCCTCTTTCAATGTTCTGAGAAAGCACTTTCCGCAGGCTTTATCATCCCGATTCTTGATAAAATCGATCGCCGCCGTGATGCAGATGCGCTCCGCGCGCGTCCGGGCTTTCTCATCCCCGATCGTTGTCAGATCCTTGACATTTGCCATGCCGACCGTCCGGCGGATCATCTCGAGGCCGGTCACTGCGGAAGTGTCGGCGAGAATGGACTTCATATAATATTCCTTGTAGCCCTTCGTCTTGCACATGGTGTCTGTCACATGCTCGTCGTAATATTTGCTCATTTTGTCCATAGTCATATTGATCACGTCCACGATCACGGACTCGACCCACTCGCAGAACGGCTTGTCATCCGTCACATCTCCGTTGCACCACGCAAAGATCATATTTGCAATGACATTTCCGATGTCGTATCCCATGACGCCATACATGCAGAACTCCGGGTCAAAGACCATCGTGCTCTCCTCGTTGATGAAAATCGAGCCGGTATGGAGATCGCCGTGGATCAGTGACTGCGCTCTTGTCATAAAATCCATCTTTAATTTTGCAACCTCCAGATGCAATTCTTCATCATTATACAACTTTTCCTTCACGAACTCCGCATTCGGAGGGAAGACATTGTTCCGTCCGCGCTCATCGTTGTACGGCTCCGTGTAGACAAGCTGCTCAGTGATATCGCATAGATCCGGGGAGATAAACTTCTTCTGATACTTCTTTTTCTCCTGATGATCCATGACGATATCTGTGGTACCCATCAGCGTCTGCGCCATGAATGTGGAAATCTGATCCGCAAACTTCGGGAAAATCTTGTGTTGCAGCATCGCCGGACGCATCACCTCATGGTCGGACAGATCCTGCATACAGCAGGCGTGCATCTCGACATCATAATCATAAATCTCCGGCACATATCCCGGCGCCAGCTCACCCTGCAGAATCAGAATCTCGGACTCTACGCGGTTCCGATCTACATCAATGTGCATATCCTTGGAGATGCGAAGCTCAATCCCCGCCTGCTTCACGATCACGCTGTTTCCCTTCGCATCCTTTACCTTGAACACATAGTTCAGATTGCCGTCGCCGATCTCCTTGCTCTCCATCGTCGCGACATCCCAGTTCTTCTGCGGCACCTTCAGCTGCGCGTACTCGATCGCGTCCGCATCCTTCATCAAAAAATACTTGTCAAATTTTGACATTTCCTCACCCCTTCGCTTTCATTCAGGCCATCACGTTCTAAAATATCCTGTTTATAAAGTATCACAAAACCAGATAAATGTCAACAAAATGCAACATCTGTTTGGCTTAATTTCCAGAAAAGAGCAAATATTGCAACATTTTATTTCGCATTATTTTCTCTCAAAAAGCAAACCGGGCTGACACGTGATGTCAGAATCAGACACTGTGTCAGCCCAGCTTTCATTCGATGATATTCCGGGATGACTGATCAGAAATCCCTCATCCTTTTGACTCAATTCTTACGGCTGCAATCAGTCTTCCTTCGTCATAATGTACGCCGCCACCAGAGCCGCACAGAGGACGAATCCCTTGATCGCCGGCAGGACATAGTACACAACGCCGCACATGGTCAGACCGTTTTCCAAAGTCGCAATCAGTAGCGCGCCGACGGCAGTACCGACCGCGTTGTACTTCTCACGGCCGCCAACGGTTCGTCCGACGAACACGGCCGCCAGAGAGCTCATCAGGTAACTGTCGGAGCCGTTGACCTGCGCCGCCGAGTTACGGGAACAAACGATAATACCGGCAACCGCGATAAATCCGGCTGCGAACATACCGGCCAGGAAACGCATCCGCTTGACATTGATACCGGAGAGCTTTGCCGCCGTCTTGTTGCCGCCCATCGCATAGAGATAACGGCCGTACTTGGTGCGCTCCAGAAGTATGTAACAGATAACCACACATGCCAGCATGATGATGATAATGTACGGTGCTTTTCCGATATTCTGGGATGCCGCGGTCCATCCGGAACGAGCCGGGGTGGAGTCGCCGCCCTTTAACTTCGCAGCCCAGTCAGCCGCAGACAGACCCGCGGAAATCGCGCCGCCGCCGCTGTAGAAAAGGCCGAGTCCCTGATGGACAAATTGCAAGGCACAGGTGGCCAGCATATCAGGAACCTTACACACAAGGATCAGGAACATGTTCAGCAGATACATCACCATCGCAAACACCACGGTGATCACAATCGACAGCCACAGCGGCATGCCGAACCAGAGGAACATTGAGGCGAAAACATACGCACAGAATGTACCC
Source organism: Clostridiales bacterium (assembly GCA_021205085.1). Lineage (GTDB taxonomy): Bacteria > Bacillota > Clostridia > Lachnospirales > Lachnospiraceae > Eubacterium_I. The sequence continues at coordinate 21,741 of JAJPYF010000004.1, forward strand.
AGCGTACCGGCCGCCATATCGAAGCCGTCCGGCGCCATGGAGACGGTCGCCGCGAGGGCAAAAATCGTCACCGTGGACATAGATCTCAAAATGGTAGTAAAATTGGCGACCGAGAAAAAGGCTGTGCCCTTGATCATCGCGAAGATAACAATGGAAATAACCAGTGCCAGAACCGCTGCCCAGTCTACCAGGAATTTTACCTTACTTTTTGTTTTCATCAGTAAAAACCTCCACTAATCTGTTTAAGTAACTTTATCAACCTGCGGCGTAGGCTTCTCTGGAACCTGTCGCATAGTGTACGATTTCCGTCTCATTTGTCTTGGCCGTCTCAAGCTCCGCCATGATTTCGCCGTCAAACATCACATACATGCGATCCGTGATGGACAAAAGCTCCGAGTTCTCGCAGGTCGCGTAGATCACGCAGTTGCCGTCCTTCGCAATCTGATTAATCAGGCGGAAGATCTCCTGCTTCGCTCCGACATCAACGCCCTTGGTCGGCTCATCGAAAATATAGACATCGCAGTCCGCAGCCAGCCATTTTCCGACCGCCACCTTCTGCTGGTTACCTCCGGACAGGTAGGCTACCTTCTGTCTGACGGAGGGTGTCAGGATTCCAAGCTCCTCGACGTACTTCTCCGCGTTTTTATAGGTAGCTCTCGTGTTAACAAAACTCGCCGTGCTGAACTGATCCAGCGAGGCAGCCGCCAGATTCAGCGCCACATCCTCATTGACCAGAACGCCCTCCTTGCGTCGTTCCTCCGGCACCAGCCCGATCCGGTTTTTCACCGCGTCGGACGTTGTATTTATTTTCAGCTCTTTGCCATCGTACATAATCTTCCCGGAGCTCTTTTTATATGCTCCGAAAATCGTTTTGCAGAGCTCCGTCTTGCCGCCGCCTACCAGACCGGCAATTCCGACAATCTCACCCTTGCGGACATACATATTGATGTCCTTAACCTTTCCCTCGCGTTCCGTGAGATTTTCAATGACAAACGCTTTTTCTCCGATTTCACAAGCTTCCTTCGGGAAATTCTCCTCAAAGGAACGCCCCAGCATCTTATCCACGATCTCCTTTGATGTCGTCGACGGTGTAATGTCATACGTTCCCACCATCTCCCCGTTCCGAAGCACCGTATAACTGTCACATATATTCAGGACCTCGTGAATACGGTGTGTGATAAAGATGATCGCGATATTCTCCGTCTCGCGCAGATGCCGCACGACCCGGAACAGCTCCTCCGTCTCCGAATCGGACAGGGGGGCCGTCGGCTCATCCAGAATCAGGAAATTGCAGGAATTCTGGATTGCGCGCGCGATCAGTACCATCTGCTTTTTCGCCAGCGGGAGCTTTCCGCAGATCTCATTGACATCGAGCTCCGTATTCAGCCGCTTTAATACCTCTTTTGCTTCCCGGCGGATCTTGCCGTAATTCACGAAGAGCTTCCCCTTCATATTCATGACAATGTCGTTAAACATAACGTTCTCGGCTACCGTCAGATTCGGCATGAGCGCCATATCGACTTCCTGATACACGATCTGGATGCCGAGCTTTTTCGCCGCCAGAGGAGTACGGACTTCCACAGGCTCCCCGTTATACAGAACCTCCCCCGTATATCCCGGATTCGATCCGGCGAAAACCTTCATCAGGGTAGATTTCCCGGCGCCGTTCGCCCCCATCACGGCGCGGATCTCACCGGTGCCCACTTCAAAGTCAATGTCTGTCAGCGCCTTTACACCCGGAAACTCAATCGAAACCTTTCTCGCACCAACTGTAATTTTTTCTTTATCCATGACTTCACTACTCCATTTTTGTGCCATACAATGATAATCTGAAATATGGGACACCGGGGGATCCCCAGCGTCCCATAATCCATCAAACCATATTTACTGATTCATGAGTCCGAATTAGTAGCCGAGCAGCTCAACCATCCAGTCACAGGTCGGCATCCAGCTTGTGTCACTGTAGCTGTCAGCAGCAACGGTGTCAACATTCTCGATCGTGATACCGTCTGCGGAATTGACCATCTCCTGTGTGATGATGCTGGACGGAATCTCCATCCACATACCCGGATCATCATAGTAGCAGGAAGCAGCCTCGATATCCTCGTACTGGTCAGCCATCTCAAGTGCAAGCACACGGCAGGCAAACTCGCCGTTCAGCGTCCAGTTCGTGGTCGCGCAGGCCATCCACATGGAGCCTTCCTCCTGCATGTACTGAATATCGGTGTTGTCGCAGTCTACGGATACCATCGGGATCTGCAGTCCGCTCTCAGACAGTGCCTGATATACGCCCTGTGCATAAGCATCGTAGCATACCCAGATGCCGTCGATGTCGTCCTCACTGTACTTCGCCAGTGTGGCAACCGTTACATCATACATGGAAGATGTCGCGTTCTGGTCATCAGTCGGAGCGATACGCTCAACTGTGTTGATATAACCAGCGTCTACATACTCATCGTAACCAACCTGACGGCGGTCAAACGGGCTGTTGTAGCCGGCACCCTGCTGTACCTGAAGGATGTTCAGAGCCTCGCCGTTTGCGATCTTCTCAGCGTTCTCCGGAACCTCTTCCATCAGATAGTCAAGAAGCATGGTGGCAAATCCGGCATCCTGCTGGAAGAACTGCACAACGCCGTCGATCGTAGCTGTGTCGCCGTTCTCATCCTTGAACGGGGTATCGAAGGTAGCGATCTTCAGATCCGGATACTGCTCCAGGATATCGCTCAGGTATGCCCATGCATACTCCTGTCCGCCGTGGGAAACCATCAGGCCGTCATAACCGGCAGCTGCGCACTGTGCGATGGTGTCCTGCCATGTCTCCGCGTTGTCGCTGCAGAAGAAGGTGTCGGCTTCCATACCGAGCGCTTCTGCGGTCTCCGTAAAGGAATCAGACCACATCTGGAAGATAGTGGCGGAAGACATCAGCATGATGTAGGCAACCTTCTTGCCCTCGAGCGGGGACTCAACGGAAGCATCCGCTGTCTCCTCAACCTCTGCCTCTGCCGATACTTCCTCCTCAACAGCTGCCGAGGTGGTGTCATCTGTCGTGTCCGTGGTAGTGCTGGAGCTGCTTCCGCATGCAGCCAGGCTGAATACCATGACGCAAACCAACATAATTGCAACAAGTTTCTTTTTCATTGGTTTTCCTCCTTTTCACCAATATAGAAT
>JAJPYF010000031.1 GCA_021205085.1 Clostridiales bacterium
ATGATAATACTCATAATCAAATAATCCATTATAAAATCCTGCATCGAAAAACAGCAGCAGAAAGGCGGCAAAATTATGAAAGTTCTCATCTTAAACGGAAGTCCCAGAGCCAACGGCAATACTTCCATCGCACTGGAAGAAATGAAAAAAGTGTTTGACGCGGACGGCGTGGAGACAGAAATCATACAGGTCGGCAGTCAGGCAATCCGCGGCTGCATCGCCTGCGGATATTGCTCCCAGAACGGGAAATGTGTATTTGATGATATCGTAAACCAACTGGCTCCCAAATTTGAGGAGAGCGACGGCCTTGTCATTGCAAGTCCCGTTTATTACGCCTCCGCAAACGCCACGCTCATCGCCTGTCTCGACCGCCTGTTTTACAGCACGGGATTTGACAAAACCATGAAGGTCGGCGCCAGTGTGGCAGTCGCGAGGAGAGGCGGATGCTCCGCCACATACGACGAGCTGAATAAATATTTCGGAATCAGCGGAATGCCGATTGCCTCCAGCCAGTACTGGAACAGCGTCCACGGACGTGAAACCGGGGAAGCCTCGCAGGATGCGGAAGGTTTGCAAACTGTGCGCACTCTGGCCCGCAACATGACATTCCTCATGAAAAGCATCGCTCTCGGGAAAGAGACATTCGGCCTGCCGGTAAAAGAGGCCCGTGTCTCCACACACTTTATTCGATAGCATTTCCGAAGAAAAACCACACAGAGGCCGCCGAAGACCTGTGTGTGGTTTTCTTAATTATACATAATACTGCGCCTGCGCATTCCAGAGCGCATAATATTCTCCGCGCTCATCGGCCACCAGATCATCATGCGTTCCCTGCTGGACGATCCGGCCTTTCTCAAAGACCACGATCTCATCACAGAACTTACAGGACGACAGGCGGTGGGAGATATAGACGGCGGTCTTGTCCGTGACAATCTCATCAAACTTGCTGTAAATCTCCGCTTCCGCAATGGGGTCGAGGGCGGCGGTGGGCTCATCCAGAATGATAAAGGGTGCGTCCTTGTACAGCGCCCGGGCGATGGCGATCTTCTGTGCCTCACCGCCGGAAACCTCCACGCCCTCTTTCTCCAGATCCTTATAGAGCCATGTGTCCGGCGTATATTTCCCGCCAAATCCGGCGTCGTCCAAGGCTTTCTGCACGCGCGCCCGGTCATAGTCGCAGCAGGCGGCCACGTTTTCGCCGAGCGGCAGGGCAAACAGCCTGAAATCCTGAAATACAACGGAAAAGATTCCGATATAATCCTCGTAGCAGTATTTGCGGATGTCAATGCCGTTTAAGAGAATCTGTCCCTCCTCCGGGTCGTACAGGCGGCAAAGCAGCTTGATAAACGTTGTCTTGCCACTCCCGTTCGGTCCGACGACGGCAAGGCGCGAACCGACGGAGAACTTCAGGTTCACATGGCGGAGCGCGTACTGTTCGGTTCCGGGATAGCGGAAGGAGACATCTTTAAACTCGATCTCATACTTCCGGTCGGAGCGCTTTTCCGTGGTCAGGCTGCCCTGATACATTTTATTTGGAATGTCCAGAAATTCAAAGGTTGTTCCCAAAAACTCCCCGTTGATCCGTATCTCGGCGACCGCATCCAGCAGCGCGGAGATTCCGAGGAAAAACTGTGTAGCAGCGCCCACATACTGCGTGATTTCGCCGACGCCGAACGCCCCGCCCCACGCTTTCAGGCAGACGAAGAGGTAGACCAGTCCGACCACACCCATGGAAAGTCCCGCGGAGGCTCCGGTCAAAAGCCCCATCGGTCCGCGTGCCGCCTTCCCGATGTCAGAATCCGAGGAAAACATGTTGGATCTGTCAAAATAGATGCAGCAGATATTTTCCTGCTGGCGGTACATACGCATATCCGATGCGCGTTTCTGTTCGGTCGTGCTGAAGCCGAAAAATCCGAACAGACGGTTGCCGAATCTGGCTTTCGGTGTGTAGTCTGAAAAATATTGCTGGCCTTTGCTGTATAAAAAAGGTGAAAGCACCGCAATCACCAGCAGCGCCGCCAGGACCGCGACGGCAAGAAACGGTGAATTTAAGAATGCCAGCGAGCTGTCCGCGGGCACCCTGCGCAGGAACATGGTAACAGAAAGCGCCGTTCCGCCGATGATCTGTACAAGTCCCAGAACAAAATCATGTTCAAAAATATGGAATGCCATCTGAATCCCAAAGCCTGAATAATTTTCATTTTGTTTAATCTGGCTGAACAGGTCATAGGTGTACTGACGGTCGATATCCGCATAATCGAGGCTTGTCATTTTCTCCATAAGAACCTGATCATCCATGCGATATGCGATATCGAGCGCGTATTCCTTCCAGTGACTGCAAAGCCCTTTTAACAGCTGCAGGACGGCCTGCGTGATCAGAATCAGCAGCACCCATTGAAGCAGCGTCTGCGGGTTCCGCTTTCCGGCCAGTTCAGAGATCAACCGGGCAGAAAAATAAATGGCGGCCAGCGGCGCAACCGCTTCAAAAACAGAGGTCAGTGCGCTGGATAGAAAGACGGAAGGGCACAGCTTCCACCAGATCCGCCACGCGCGGACATTTCGTTTCCATGCTTCCCGATAGGTCAGTTTCATTATGCTGCGCCTCCTTCCTGATAGTATCGGCTCTGAATGTCAAACAATTTCGCGTAACCGCCGCCTTTGGCCAGCAGTTCTTCATGAGTGCCCTCCTCCGCGATGACGCCGTCCTCCATATAGAGGATGCGGTCGCAGAAGCGCGTCGAAGCCAGACGATGGGAGATAAACACGGAGGTCTTTCCCTGACTCATCTCGTTGTATTTGAGGTAAATATCGTTTTCCGCGATCGGGTCCAGCGCTGCGGTGGGTTCGTCCAACAGCAGAATCGCACCGTCCTTGTACAGCGCGCGGGCCAGCATCAGCCGCTGCGTCTCTCCGCCGGAGAGTTCGACACCGTCCTCATAAACCATGCGGCCGATGGGTGTCCCGGTACCCTTCGGGAGAGAGCGGACTTTTTCTGTCAGACCCGCGAGGGAAAGACATTTCTGCACCTTCTCCTCATCGATTCCGTTGACAGTCTGTGCAACGTTGACGGCAAGGCTTGCTTCCATCAGGGAAAAATCCTGAAATACCGCGGAAAAGAGATCATAGTATTCCGGGCGGTTAAACGAGCGGATATCCATTCCGTTCAGTGTCACGGTGCCTTCCGTCGGGTCGAGGAAACCGCAGATCAGGCGAACCAGCGTGGTTTTCCCGGCGCCGTTTAAGCCGACGACAGCCACTTTTTCTCCGGGATGAAGCGTCAGGCTCATGTCATGGATAATCTCCTTATCCGATTCGGGATAGCGATAGGAAACATGGGAAAGGCATATCTCATAATCGCCGTCCGGCTGCGTCGGAACCGGAACACCGCCGGCAAAGCGAAACGGCTCCGGCCAGTTTAAATATTCCATAACCTGGGAAATTTCCAGACATTCTTTATAGAGGTCGGAGGATTGCTCCAGAATCCCCGTGATCCACTCGGTAAAACCGGAGATCGCCGCAAAGTAGAGCAAAAACTGCGAAGCCGGAAGTCCGTCTCGCAAGGTCAGCGCGATCAGGAAGCCATATGCCGCGCCGTTTCGGAGAAATGAAAGAATCAGGTCTGCCAGAACAGAAAGACAGTAAATTTTCTCCCTCCTGTACAGAAATCCGCGGTATAATGCAAGCGTCTTGTTCCACAGCTCATCCAGCCAGCTTTTCAGACCGAAGATGCGGATATCCTTCGCGTAAGCCCGGTCTGTAGAGACCTTATAAAAATACCGTGATCTGTGGATGTAGGCCGCCTGCTCCTCCCGGTGATCATATCCCCACTGCTGTACCCTGCGGTTCACCAGCCAACCGACGATGGTCGTCAGGATGACGATGACGAGAAGCAGCGGGTTCAGATCCGAGACAAAAAACAGATAAACGCAGAATCCGAATACATTTGTCAGAACCAGAGCCCAGACCTTCCAGATGTTTTCTGTTGGAGAACTGTTGCTGCTGCAGGCATCATAGGATTTTTCTTCTGTCTCAAGAAAGCGGGTATTCAGACGATTCGGATAGGAGGTATTGCCTGATTTTACATTTAACTGTCGGATGATCTCGATTCGGACATCCATCCGCGGAAACATGGCCCCGACGGCCAGGTAATCCTTAATGCCGGAACAGAGTACCAGAATAGCAGTGAACAGGCCGATGGTTCCGAGGAGGGCGGACAGCGAGGCGGCGGATTCCACCTGCCGGAGAATCATGGGCGCGACAAGCATCTCCGCCACGGACTTTCCGGTACCGAGCACAGCGATCAGAATGCAGCCGATGATCGCGCTCTTGCGGGTGTGCCATGCGTTTTTCAGCATGAAAGCCGTGCACTGCCAAAGATTGTAGGTTGGTTTCGTTCGTTCTTGTTTCATTCGATTCACCTCTTGAACCTACATTAGCATGAAAATTCCCTTGTGATATGTCTTGGGGATGAATTGTATCCTGTGAGGGATGAATTGCGTTATCTTCACATGGTGGGCAGCAGAATTTCCGTTGTGAACGCCCCATCCTCGGAATTACGGCTGATATATCCCTGCAGACGCTCCACAATGGCGTCGATGCGCACCAGCCCGAAACCGTGCCCCTCGCCTTTGGTGGTGGAAAAAAGTCCGTTTTGCTTCTTTAATTTCTTTCCGGAGGTGAAATTAGTAAAGGAAATATAGAGCTGCGTGTTTTTCATATCCATGTAAACCCGGATCAGGCGCTGTTCTGCCGGAAGGTCAAGACTCGCCTCGATGGCATTGTCGAAAAGATTCCCGATGATACAGCAGAGATCCAGCTCGCTGAAATTCAGCTTGACGGGAATTTGCGCGTCCGCGATAACCTGAATATCCCGGGAGCGTGCCAGAGAAATCTTAGAATTCAGGATTGCGTCCGTCATGGGATTGCCGGTCTTGATGACGGTGTCGACGGTATTCAAATCCGTGTCCAGCTCATCCAGATACCGGCAGACCGCTTCCCAGTCACCGTTCGCGGCATAAGCCTTCATCGCCTGAATGTGGTTACGGTAGTCATGCCGCCACCCGCGGATCTGGCGATACATATTCTCCACCTCCGCATAGTGCGTCTCGATCAGCTCCTGCTGGTAGGCGGAAATCTGTTTGTCGATTTTCTTGGATAAAACGCCCATTACCATTCACCCCATCTGTATACTCGCCCGGTTCAGCCACTCATAAGCCCCCCGCGGCAGCGGCAGGACAACCTCCCCCGCCAGATAAATATCCGTCCGCGTGACACGCCGCACCTGCGTCAGATTTACAATAGCGGAGCGACCCACCCGGTAAAAACGGTCGTCCAGCTCACGCTGCAAGTCGGAGAGCGTCATTTTCACCCGGACATCCTCTTTTGCGTGGATGGTAACGTAGTTGAGCTGCACCTCCGCATAGATAATCTGCCAGACCGGCACGCGCACCGTCTCGCCGGACAGATCAAAGGTCAGAACCTTCTCATTTTTCTTCAGCTTCTCCGCAGCGCGGTTCAGCACGGCAAAAAACTTTTCCTTTTTCAGCGGCTTCATCAGGTAGTGGAGTGCCGCCACCTCATAGCCTTCCGCGATGTAGTCGGAGTAGCCCGTGACAAAGACGATCTGCAGGGTCTCGTTATCCTGCCGCAGCCGTTTGGCCAGACTCACGCCATCCATGTCGCCCATCTCAATATCCAGCAGGAGGATGTCCCACTGTTTGTCCGCCTCATAGCAAAACAAAAAGCTCTCTGCAGAGGGAAACTCCTCGACCTGCACAGAGGCGGCCTCCTCCTTTGCCCAGAGATCGATCAAGGATCGTATGTATGTTCGGTCTGCAGCCGAATCGTCACAGATCGCAATGCGGTAACTCATGTGAAACACCTCCGGTGCGGTATTATTAAAATCTCCTGTCGGGCTATAACATACCATTATTTTGATATTTCTTCAATAATCGAGTTGAGAAAAGTCAATTATAAGGGTATAATATTAAAACAATCAGAAACGCAAAGGAAGTGTTGATGTGGAAAAATTATTACTGACAGAGGATATAATTGAAAAAGCCGGGAAAGAGGCAACCAATGCGCTTAAATCAGCTCTGTCAGATGAGCTTGTCAAAGTAATTCTTTATGGT
>JAJPYF010000152.1 GCA_021205085.1 Clostridiales bacterium
ATATCGTATCCAAGGCCGTGCCTTCCAAAACAACGATGTCTGTTCTCGAATGTATATTGATCGACTCTTCTGCCGGAAAGATTACAATGACGGCGAACGACATGGAGCTCGGCATAGAGACTGTCGTTGACGGAAAAATTGCGGAGAGAGGAATCATTGCACTGGATGCAAAAATTTTCTCGGAGATTGTCCGGAAGCTTCCGGACAACGAAGTGATCATAGAGTCGGACAATTCTTTCCGCACAACCATCAAATGCGAGAAGGCCGTGTTTAATATTGTCGGAAGATCCGGAGATGATTTTTCCCGCCTTCCCTATGTAGAAAAAAATGAAGCGGTCTCTGTTTCACAGTACACTTTAAAGGATGTTGTGAGGCAGACGATTTTCTCCATTTCGGATAATGAAAATAACCGGATGATGTCCGGAGAATTGTTTGAAATTCAGGAGAACAGACTCCGCGTGGTTTCTCTGGACGGACACCGTATTTCCATCCGGAATATCGAGATGAAGGAGAAATATGAATCGAGAAAGGTCGTCGTTCCGGGCAAGACATTGCAGGAAGTCAGCAAGATTCTGACCGGTGAAGCGGAGGATATGGCGGATATCTATTTTACGCAGAATCATGTTTTGTTCGAGTTTGATCAGACAAAGGTTGTATCCAGACTGATTGAGGGTGAGTATTTCCACATTGATCAAATGCTTTCCTCCGATTATGAGACGAAGGTTCGGGTAAATAAGAGAGATTTTCTGGGTTGTATCGACCGAGCGACGCTGCTGGTGCGCGAGGGAGATAAAAAGCCGATCATAGTAAATATAACTGCTCACTCCATGGAACTGAAAATTCGCTCCTTTATCGGATCAATGGATGAAGAGATGGAGATTGAAAAAGAGGGAAAGGATATCATGATCGGATTCAATCCGAAGTTTTTCATGGATGCGCTCCGCGTGATTGATGATGAGGAGATTACCCTTTATATGGTGAACCCGAAGGCGCCCTGTTTTATCCGGGATGAGGATAACAATTATATTTATCTGATTCTCCCTGTCAATTTTAACGCTGCCACTGTGTAGCCGGAGAGAGGAAAATGAAAACAATCAAAATAAGAGATGAATTTATCAAGCTCGGACAGGCAATGAAGCTGGCGGGCTGTGTGGACTCCGGCGTGGAGGCAAAAGAAGTAATCCAGAACGGAGAGGTTGAGGTAAACGGAGAAGTTGATTTTCGCCGCGGAAGAAAGCTGAAAGAGGGCGATGTGTTTACTTTCGGCGGGGAAAGCTATCAGATTGGCAAATGATCATTCAATCATTGGAATTAAAAAATTTCAGAAATTACAGGGACCTTCATATTTCCTTTGACCGGCGGACAAATATTCTCTACGGAGATAACGCACAAGGGAAGACAAATATTCTGGAATCTCTCTATGTGAGCGGTACGACAAAGTCTCACCGGGGAAGTAAGGACAGAGAGATGATTCTCTTTGAGGAGGAGGAGGCCCATATCCGGACCTTTGTGGAAAAAAAGGGAATCGGACATCAGATTGATATTCATTTAAAAAAGAATAACGCCAAGGGAATTGCCATTGACCGGGTGCCGATCCGAAGGGCGGGAGAGCTGTTCGGAATGTTGAATATTGTTGTTTTTTCTCCGGAAGACCTCAATATTATCAAGGACGGACCTTCCCGAAGAAGAAGATTTCTGGATATGGAGATGAGTCAGATTGACCGGGTTTATATGAATGATCTGTCTCATTACAACCGCGTCTTAAAGCAAAGAAATCAGTTGCTAAAGGATTTGTATTATCGTCCGGATCTGGAGGAAACGCTTTGTGTCTGGGATGAACAGTGGGTTTGTTACGGGAAGCGCTTGATTGAACAGAGAAAAAATTTTTTAAATCAATTCAATGAGATTGCCGCATTAATTCACAAGAGGATATCGGGTGGAAGAGAAACTCTTTGTCTGGAATATGAACCGGGTTGTGATGATGCTGATTTTGAGGATGAGGTGAAAAATTCTGTCGAGAAGGATAAAAGAATCGGTATGACATCCTGCGGCCCACACAGGGATGATATCTGTTTTAAAGTCAATGGAACGGATATTCGCAGATACGGATCCCAGGGGCAGCAGAGGACAGCCGCGCTTTCTTTGAAGCTGGCGGAAATCGAGTTTGTAAAGGGAATGATCCATGATACGCCGGTACTGCTTTTGGATGATGTATTGTCGGAGTTGGATAGCAGAAGGCAAAATTACCTGTTAAACAGCATTGGGGATGTACAGACAATCATCACCTGCACGGGGCTGGATGATTTTGTAAAGAACCGGTTTCAGATCAACAAGATTTTTTATATAGAAAACGGAACATGTAAAGACAGTAAATCAGGAGGAATCGAATGAGCACAGATGTAAATACAGAATACGGTGGAGATCAGATACAGATATTAGAAGGTCTGGAGGCAGTCAGAAAAAGGCCGGGTATGTATATCGGAAGCACCTCTTCCAGAGGTCTTCACCATCTGGTCTATGAGATTGTAGACAATGCGGTGGATGAAGCGCTCGCCGGTTTTTGTGATTCAATCGAAGTGTACATTAATGAGGACAATACAATCACGGTAATCGATGACGGAAGAGGAATTCCGGTGGATATTAACCATAAATCCGGAAAACCGGCGGTTGAGGTTGTTTTTACGGTTCTTCACGCCGGCGGAAAGTTCGGCGGCGGCGGATATAAGGTATCCGGCGGACTTCACGGAGTGGGTGCGTCCGTGGTAAATGCGCTTTCCAACTGGCTGGAGGTACAGGTATGCCGTGACGGCCATATTTATCAGCAGAGATATGAACGCGGCCATACGATGTATGATCTGAAGGTGGTCGGAGATTGTGAAGAGGGACAAACCGGTTCAAAGATCACGTTCTGCCCGGACGACAGTATATTTGAGGAAACTGTCTATGATTACGATGTCTTAAAACAGCGTCTTCGTGAGATGGCTTTTCTGACGAAAGGTCTGAAAATTACGCTGACGGACCGCCGGGAAGGTCAGGAAAAAGAGGATGTCTTCCATTATGAGGGCGGAATCAAAGAGTTTGTCCAATATCTGAATCACAGCAAAGAGGCGCTCTATGAGGATGTGATTTATTGTGAGGGGACAAAGGATGATGTTTATGTAGAGGTCGCTCTGCAGCATAATGATTCCTACAATGAATCCACATTCAGTTTCGTCAATAATATCACCACGCCGGAGGGTGGTACCCACATGGCGGGCTTTCGGAATGCCCTGACTAAGACGTTTAACGCTTATGCGCGGAGCAAGAAGCTGTTAAAAGATAACGAGGCTGCTCTCTCCGGAGAGGATATCCGTGAGGGACTGACGGCAATCATCAGCGTAAAGATTTCAGAGCCTCAGTTTGAAGGTCAGACGAAGCAGAAGCTCGGAAACAGTGAGGCCAGAGGAGCGGTTGACAGTGTTGTCAGCGAGCAGTTAACCTATTATCTGGAGCAGAATCCTCTGGTGGCGAAAACCATCTGCGAAAAATCCCTTCTGGCACAGCGCGCCCGGGAAGCAGCGAGAAAAGCCAGAGAATTAACGCGGAGGAAAACTGCGCTGGAGGGAATGTCCCTTCCGGGCAAGCTGGCGGACTGTTCCGATAAGGATCCGAGAAATTGTGAGATTTTTATCGTGGAGGGAGATTCCGCCGGAGGTTCCGCCAAGACGGCAAGGAGCAGGGCAACGCAGGCGATTCTTCCGTTGCGCGGTAAGATTTTAAATGTGGAAAAAGCACGGCTTGACCGGATTTACGGAAATGCGGAGATCAAGGCCATGATCACGGCGTTCGGCACGGGGATTCATGAGGATTTTGATATCACAAAGCTGCGCTATCACAAGATTATTATCATGACGGATGCGGATGTGGACGGCGCCCATATCAGCACTCTGATGCTGACATTTATTTATCGGTTTATGCCGGAGCTGATCAAACAGGGATATGTTTATCTCGCGCAGCCGCCGCTTTATAAGCTGGAGAAAAATAAAAAGGTCTGGTATGCTTACAGTGATGAGCAGCTGAACCAGATTCTGACAGAGGTCGGCAGGGATTCCAACAATAAGATTCAGAGGTATAAAGGACTGGGGGAGATGGATGCGGAGCAGCTCTGGGAAACGACAATGGATCCGGAGAAGCGGATTTTGCGCCGTGTGACGATGGATGATGCCCAGTCGGCTGAGATTGACCTCACCTTTACGACTCTTATGGGAGATAAGGTGGAGCCGCGAAGGGAATTTATCGAGGAAAACGCAAAATATGTCAGCAATCTTGACATTTAGGGAGAATAAATTATGGACGATAAGATTTTTGATCAGATCCACGATGTAGATTTGAAGAAAACGATGGAAAGCTCCTATATCGATTATGCCATGAGCGTGATCGCGGCCAGAGCACTTCCGGATGTCAGAGATGGGTTGAAGCCGGTTCAGCGGCGTGTACTTTATTCCATGATCGAGCTGAACAACGGTCCGGACAAACCGCACCGCAAATGTGCGCGTATCGTCGGCGATACTATGGGTAAATATCATCCCCATGGAGACAGCTCCATCTATGGCGCACTGGTAAACATGGCGCAGGAGTGGTCCACACGTTATCCTCTGGTGGACGGTCACGGCAATTTCGGTTCCGTGGATGGAGACGGCGCTGCCGCCATGCGTTATACGGAGGCAAGGCTGAGTCGGATTTCCATGGAAATGCTGGCGGATATCAACAAAAATACCGTCGATTTCATGCCGAACTTTGATGAGACGGAAAAGGAGCCGGTGGTTCTCCCTTCCCGATACCCGAATCTTCTGGTAAACGGAACGACCGGCATCGCGGTCGGCATGGCGACGAACATTCCTCCCCATAATCTGAGGGAGACCGTCGCAGCTGTCGTGAAAATGATTGACAACCGTGTCGAGGAGGACAGGGATACTTCCATTGAAGAGATTTTAGATATTGTAAAAGGTCCCGATTTCCCTACCGGGGGCATGATTCTCGGAACAGCGGGAATCGAGGAGGCATACCGCACCGGCCGGGGCAAGATCCGTGTCCGCGCCGTGACGGATATCGAGCCGATGCCGAACGGAAAGAACCGGATTGTTGTGACGGAACTTCCGTATATGGTCAATAAAGCGCGTCTGATTGAGAAAATCGCGGATTTGGTCAAGGAGAAACGGATTAATGGTATTACGGATTTGCGTGACGAGTCTGACCGGCAGGGAATGCGCATCTGCATTGAGCTCCGGAAGGATGTTAATCCGAATGTTATCTTAAACCAGTTGTTTAAACACACGCAGCTTCAGGATACGTTCGGCGTGATCATGCTGGCGCTGGTCAACAACCAGCCGAAGGTTCTGAATCTGGCGGATATGCTGAAATATTATCTTCTCCATCAGGAGGATGTGGTCACCCGCCGTACAAAATACGAATTAAACAAGGCGGAGGAGCGCGCTCATATTTTGCAGGGTCTGCTTATCGCGCTGGATCATATCGATGAAGTGATCGCCATTATCCGCGGCAGCAGGAGTACGCAGGAGGCGAAGACAAAGCTGATGGAGCGGTTTTCCCTCTCTGACGCACAGGCACAGGCGATTGTCGATATGCGTCTCCGCGCACTCACCGGTTTGGAGAGAGAAAAGCTGGAGACAGAATACCGGGAGCTGATGAAGAGAATCGGTGAATTAAAAGCCATTCTTTCCGATGAGAAAAAGCTGCTCGGCGTAATCCGGGAGGAGATTTCCGTTATCGCGGAAAAATACGGGGATGACAGGCGCACCTCCATCGGATTTGACGAGTATGATATCTCCATGGAGGATATGATACCGGTGACAAACACCGTGATCGCCATGACAAAGCTGGGCTACATTAAGCGGATGAGTCCCGATAATTTCCGTGCGCAGCACCGCGGCGGAAGAGGGATCCGCGGTATGGATACGATTGATGAGGATTATATCGAAGAGCTGTTTATGACAACCTCTCATCAGTATCTGCTGTTTTTTACAAATCTCGGAATAGTATATCGGATGCAGGCATCCGAGATTCCGGCGGCTAAACGGACTTCCAGGGGACCTG
>JAJPYF010000059.1 GCA_021205085.1 Clostridiales bacterium
TTTGCGACAGCCCGATTATAATATCACGGCCGCCTGCGATTGTCAACAGCTTTTTTGTTTTATTTTCCGCAAAATTTCTTTTGCGGAAAAACGGAGAAGGAGGGATTTGAACCCTCGCGCCGCTATTAACGACCTGCACCCTTTCCAGGGGTGTCCCTTCAGCCATCTTGGGTACTTCTCCATATGCCTTACGAGTTAAAATATATATTGTATCGACGAAGCCGATAACGGAGAGTGTGGGATTCGAACCCACGCGCCCTTTCAGACAAACGGTTTTCAAGACCGCCCCGTTATGACCACTTCGGTAACTCTCCAAACTGTCTTTTCAAATCAGTGCAAAAATGATTATACTATCGCCGAAAGCCAATGTCAATAATTAAAATTTATTTTCGGCAAGTATTTTTGCCACAAGCAAATCGGACGGTGTCGTAATTTTGATATTGCGGTCGGACCCCTCAAACAGCCGGACTGCCACCGGTGAAAACCGCTCTGCCACCATCGCATCATCAGTGATGCCTTCGCACTCGCCCGCCGCGAACATGCGACTGTACGCCTCCATTATAATAGGAAAAGAAAAAACCTGCGGCGTCTGAATCTGCCATAGGAAACGGCGATCCGGCGTTGCACGGACCACCCCGTCCGCGTCCACTGTTTTGATGGTATCCTTCACCGGCATACCGGCTGCGCAGGCGCCGCTTTCCTCCACACACGCTTTTGCACGAAGCAAAAGCGCCTCGTCGAGAAAAGGCCGCGCGCCGTCCTGAATATACACATAGTCGCAGGGGGCTGCCGCGCAAAGCCCGCGGTAGACGGAATCGTAGCGCTCTTTTCCTCCGGCAATGACCTGCTTCACCTTAGTAAAACCATACCGCTTTACAATCTCCTCCCGGCAATAGTCCTCCTGTCCCTCGCCGGTGACAAGGATGATTTCATCGATAAAGCTTTCCTGAAATGCCTGCAGGGCGTAGCAGACAAGCGGCCTCCCTTCCAGCTCAAGGAACTGCTTGGGCGTCTCGCTGTGCATCCGGGAGCCCTTCCCCGCCGCGAGGACAATCGCCGTGTGCTTTTTTTCTGTTTTCCTGTTCTCCATCACCCTGCGCGCTCCCTCTCTCATTCTAACCTATCATGACACTCAAAACGGCAAACCCTACCGGTCTCCCAGCTTCAGATTCGGAACGGCATTCAGATCCCATCCGTGCCGCGTTCCCGCCAGATACTCATAATACCCGGCCGCCCCGATCATAGCCGCATTGTCTGTGCAGAGGATCGGGCTCGGGTGATAAAACGCGATCTTTTTCTCCTCACAGGCTTTTCGCATCCCCTCCCGCAGCGCTCCGTTGGAGGCGACGCCGCCGGCGATGGCCAGCTTCTTCGCACCGGTCTCCTCCGCCGCCCTCATGGCGTGATCAATCAGCACATCCACCACTGCCTTCTGAAAGGATGCCGCGATATCCGCCGGGACGATGGGGATGTTTTTCATCTTGCATCCGTTGATATAATTCAAAACCGCCGATTTCACGCCGCTGAAACTGAAATCATACGGGCTGTCGCTGATTTTCGCCCGCGGAAAAAAGATTGCCTCGGCGTTCCCCCCGCGGGCCGCCTTCTCGATCTTCGGGCCGCCGGGGTACCCAAGGCCGATCGCGCGCGCCACTTTGTCAAAAGCCTCGCCTGCCGCATCGTCGCGGGTCCGGCCGAGGATTTCATAGCGTCCGTAATCCGCCACATTCACCAGATGGGTATGGCCGCCCGACACAACCAGACAAAGAAACGGCGGTTCCAGATCCCGATTCTCAATGTAGTTGGCGCTGATATGCCCTTCAATATGATGGACGCCGATCAGCGGGAGCTTTTTCGCATAGCTGATCGCCTTCGCCTCCGCAACGCCCACCAGCAGGGCGCCCACCAGCCCCGGCCCGTAGGTGACGGCCACCGCGGTGATGTCATCCAGCGTCACACCCGCCTGGCGCAGCGCCTCCTCGATGACCTGATTGATTTTTTCAATATGCTTCCTCGACGCGATCTCCGGAACCACGCCCCCGTACAGTGTGTGAAGCGCGATCTGGGAGGAAATCACGTTGGATAAAACCTCTCTGCCGTTTCGCACCACTGCCGCGGCCGTCTCGTCGCAGGAGCTTTCAATCGCAAGGATCAGAATATCTTTTTCTTCCATAATATATATCTCACTCATCAATAAAATCCAGTTCCACCGAACGTCCATCCGTTCCGAGCGACGCGCGCGGGAAAATCTTTTTCACATCCCGCATATAATTTTCCCCGTGCGAGAGGGACGGGCTGAAATGAGTCAGCCACAGCTCCGACACACCGGCTGCCGCCGCCAGCCTTGCCGCCTCGGCAAACGTCATATGTTTGTACTGCCGTGCCTTCGCTTCCTTATCCTTCTCCGCGTACATTCCTTCACAAACAAACAGATCTGACCCCCGTGCACAATCCTCAATCCGCTGTGTCGGCCGGGTATCCGTACAGTACGTCACCTTGATTCCCCGGCGGGGCGGCCCCAGCACCATATCGGCCGTCAGCGTCCGGTCTCCATCCTCGATCACCTCGCCCTTCTGCAGACGGCTCCAGTATTTCTGCGGAATCTCCGCCTCTCTGGCACGGTCCACATCAAACCTTCCCTGCCGCTCGATCTCCAGCGAATAACCGTAGCAGGTCACATTGTGCTGGACACGAAACGCATGGATCCGGTATCCGTTGACCCGGATGGTCTCCTCCCTGTGGGAGAGCTCATGAAACTCAATCGGAAAAGGAAGCTCCGGCGCGATCACGCGAAGCGCATTCACCACCCGCTCCAGTCCCTTCGGCCCGATCATGAGAAGCGGGCGCGTCCGCTCTGCGTTTCCCATCGTCAGCAGCGTGCCCGGCAAGCCGCTGATATGATCCGCATGGAAATGGGTAAAGCAGATCACGTCAATATCATGAAAACTCCAGCCCTTTTCCCGGATCGCCACCTGCGTCCCCTCTCCGCAGTCGATCAGAAGGTTGCTTCCGTTAAACCGGGTCATCAGCGCGGTCAGCTTCCGATAGGGCAGGGGCATCATACCGCCCGTCCCCAGCAAACATACATCTAACATTCAAAAATCTCCGTCCTTTCCACCGTCTCCGGTGCGTTCCGAAACGCTCCCGTCCGCCGTTTCACACAAGTCACAGCACATAAGCCGGGCGTTCTCCGTCGGGTTCCGGTAAAAATTTCTGCGGGTTCCGCAGAACTGAAAACCTGCGTGCAAGTATAATGTCTGCGCGGCCGTGTTGGAAGCGCGCACCTCAAGAAAAATCCGGCGAACGCCCGCTTCGCGCGCCCCATCCTTCACTGCTGCGACCAAAGCTGCTCCCACGCCCTGCTGCCGGAAAGCCTCCGCCACCGCCACGTTGGTGATCTCTCCCTCGTCTGCCGCGGTGTACATGCCGCAGTATCCGGCTATCGTGCCGGCCGGCTCTTCTTTTATCCGGTCGGCATCTGTTTTTGACAGGTTATCCTGCGTGCCTTCATACCCATGATTTTTTTGATTCGTTTTTTCCTCCGGAACAGCCACAAAAAAGAGGTTTTTCTCCTGTTTCAGGGCAGCCGCGAAGCCGTCCTCCGTCCAGGGTTCGGAAAATACAGTCCGCTCCAGAGCCGCCGCCGCAGGAATGTCTTCATATCTCATATGTCTGATTGAGATTCCCTGCATAATAATATCCTCTAGGGCTGACTCTGCCCGGCTCGCTCCTTCAAAACTCTCTCGGCTTGAGAAACTCTTAAATAATCCGGCCGGTGGTCCGCCGCGGATTCCGACCGTCCTTCTCTCATATACTGCAGCCCCAGATAGGCCACCGACCCGGCGCGCTGTTTGTTCATATGTGCCGGAGCATATCGATGCGGCACCGTACAGTTTTCTTCTATATAGGAAGTAAAGACCGGCACGCCGTCGCCCAGAAAGACGACCGGCTTTCCGATCTGATTGATCTGCGCGATGATTTCGTCAATCCCGACGGCGCACTGTTCTCTCACGGTGCATTGCCGCCCATCCGAAAACTGATAGATCCCGGTATATGTCTGATTCCGCCGCGCATCCATCAGCGGGCAGACCAGATCCCCGCATCCCCAGAGGTTGCAGGCCAGCGCATCCACCGTCGGCACATGAACCAGCGGCTTCTCCAATGCCAGCCCGAGCCCCTTCGCCGTGGCGGAGCCGATGCGAAGTCCGGTAAAAGACCCCGGCCCGCCGGACACTGCGATCGCGTCGAGGGTTTCCATGTCCAACTCAAGCATTTTTGCCACCTCATCCAACATCGGCAGCAAAGTCTGCGAATGCGTCTTTTTATAGTTGATCGTGTATTCTCCCAGAAGGTTCTCATCCTCTGCGACGGCGACACCGGCAACCAGGCCGGAACTCTCCAGAGCCAGAATTTTCATGAGCCGCACACCTCCTCCATCGTAATCCTGCGGTAATCGAAGCCTTTTTCCAGATCCTTCTCAATCCGGATCTCCCACCGGTGCTCCGGAAGGATATCGCGGATGAGATCCGCCCACTCGATCATGGTCACACCGTCCCCGTAGACATAATCCTCATAGCTGATCTCCTCCATCTCCTCTATATCGCCGATACGATATACATCAAAATGGTAAAAAGGCAGCCTTCCCTCCTCATAGATCTGGACGATGGTAAACGTCGGACTGTTCACCGGTTCGATGATGCCCAGACCGTTGGCCACCCCCTGAGTGAAAACCGTCTTTCCGACGCCCAGATCACCCGTGAGCGTGTACACATCACCCGGTTTCGCATTCTTTCCGATCTCCGCGCCCAGTGCGAAGGTCTCCTCCGCCGAAAATGTCTCTGCCTGCATAATCTTCCTCTTTACAGCTGATTCTCTATCTCCCGACGCGATTTTCCCGCCTCGGGAAATTTGCTTCACCCGTGAGTATACTGAATATTTCAGGAAAAATCAACGCTTTCTGTCAGGATACAGTATTGCAATTTCAAGCCGCAGGCTTTACAATATTCCGTGCCATCCGAAAACGAGAGAAAAGAGGAGAAAATATATGATCATCGCAACCACCATGTGCAAGCTGCTTTTCGCCATGCTGATCGGTTTTTATCTGTTCCGCAAAGGCATATTAAACACGGAGGTCAACGCAAAAATCTCTGCCCTGATCGTGCAGATTACCTGCCCGTGCATCATCCTGAGCAGTATTTCCACCGTGTCGCACGATGACCCGCAGATCATACTCAGGCTGCTTCTGGCCGGAGTGATGATGTATATCATTTTCCCCATTCTTGCGCGGATTTTTACGAAAATCATGCGCGTCCCTGCGCACCTGCGCGGCACCTATATGTGCATGTTTATCTTTTCGAATAACTCCTTTATGGGGTATCCGGTGGTGCAGGCGCTCTTCGGTGACAGCGCAATCTTCTACATTACGATCTTTAATATGCCGTTTAACATTTTGTTTTTCACACTGGCCATGCACTACTTCCACAAGGACGCCGCCATCGAGGCCAACAATTCGGAAAAAGAAAAGCCGCGGCTGCGCGACTTTATCAGCAACGGCATCATCGCCTCCGTGGCTGCCCTCGTGATTTACTTTGCCAACATCCCCATGCCGGACATTTTCTACACCTGCGTCGGGTTTGTCGGAGATATCACCACACCGCTGTCCATGATCATCATCGGATCCTCCATGGCAGCCGCCTCGCTAAAGGAAACCAAAGCGGAGAAGGGCGTCTGGCCCATGCTGCCGATCCGTCTGGGGCTCATGCCCCTCATTGTCTGGGCACTCATGCATCTTTGGACCAGCGACCCGACGCTTATCAGCATTTGCACGATCAGCGCCGGTATGCCGGTGGCCTCTCTGGTCGCCATGGGGAGCGCACCCTACCCGCGGCAGAACAAAGCTGCCTCCATCGGTGTCGTCGTCTCCACGCTCTGCTCGCTCGTTACCATCCCCATCATGGCCGCCCTGCTCGGCGCCAGCTAACCGGAGAAAACGTAAAACACCTTTCAAAACACTCCTCCGAAGGCGTGCGCAAAGAAAAAGTATATAGAATGTACACAAAAACACTTCATAAGCGGGTAGTACGGAGCCGC
>JAJPYF010000011.1 GCA_021205085.1 Clostridiales bacterium
TTATCAGATAATTCGAAAGTTTGTCTGTTTTGATATATTTATCTGACAATTTAGTTTTTTGGGGCTTTTATATAATTCATTTCCCCCTCTGTGATTCCAGTTCCCGTTTCATTGTCAGCACTGTTTTTCCCAGAACCGGATGCACCTTCCCCGGGCAAAGCTCTGCCAGCGGTTCCAGAACAAACATCCTGTTTTCCATATCCGGGTGCGGCACAAGCAGATCGCTCTGCTCCATCACCGCGTCGTCATAAAAGAGAATATCCAGATCCAGCGTCCGGGGTCCCCAGTGGATCTCCCGCTTCCTGCCGGTCTCCTCCTACACCTTCTGTAAAAACACGAGCAGCTCATACGGCGTATACAACGTCTGCAGGACAACTGCTGCGTTGACAAACATTCCCTGATCGGCGTAGCCGTAGGGCTCCGTCTCGAAAAACGAGGATACCTTGACGCCGCGAAGCTGCGGATTCTCACTCAGGCGTTTTAATCCGTACTGAAGAAAGCCGACACGGTCGCCCAGATTGGAACCGATGGAGAGATAGGCGGTGTGCCACTCCCGGCTGATTGCCACCGAGGCCGTCTCAATCGGGAGGGCGATCGGCGCCCATGGTTTTTTGATCTCCAGATCGATCCGCCGCACACCGGGGATATCCTGCAGAATGGCCTCCGCCAGATGCTCCGCCACCGCCTCCAGCAGCTTGAAGGTGTGCGTCTTCATATACTCTGAGATAAAATGGCAGACTGCGCCGTAGTCCACGGACAGGCGGAGATTATCGGTAAATCCGGCCTTCCGCGTATCTGTGCAGAGCGACGCGTCCACAAGGAACTTCTGCCCCAGTTTCGTCTCCTCCGGGTAGACGCCGTGATGAGCGTAGACCTCGAGATTTCTTATCTTAATCTGATCGGACATTCTGTTTCTGCTCCCTTTCCGCCATCATGCTCTACAGCGCATCATAATTGATCCGGCGATTTTTGAAATAATATTCTTTGTCATGGTCATTGATCTCGCGCATGACGCGGCAGGGATTGCCCACCGCCACCACATTCGCCGGGATGTCCTTCGTGACCACGCTCCCGGCGCCGATCACCGTATTCTCCCCGATGCTCACGCCCGGCATCACAATCACCCCCGCGCCCAGCCAGCAGTTCCGCCCGATATGGATCGGCATATTATACTGAAAATATGCGCCTCCGCGAAGCTCCGGGCAGATCGGATGCCCCGCCGTCGCAAGTGTCACATTCGGCCCGAACATCACATCATCGCCCACGTAAATATGTGTATCATCCACCAGCGTCAGGTTATAGTTCGCGTAGATCCCGCTCCCGAAATGGACAAATTTACAACCGAAATTCGCGTGGAGCGGCGGTTCAATATAACAGTTTTCTCCGATCTCTGCAAACATGTCCTTCATCAGCGCCTGACGCTTCTCAAGCTCCGAAGGCCTCGTCTGATTAAAATCGTAGAGTTTTTCCTGACATTTGGTCTGCTCCACATGAATCTCCGCATCCCCCGGAAGATACAAATCCCCTGTGTGCATCCGTTCCTTCATCGTGCTCATAACTTCCCCCTCCTTCTTCTCTGTTGCTGCCGCACATTCCCTCCTTGTAATTCCGCCATTAACGAAATATGAAGTTCAGTCACTCACCCATGTTCGCCAGCTTTGCCGCCTGATCCGCCGCAATCAGGGCATCCAGAATCTCCTGAATATCTCCGTTCATGATGCTGTCCAGCTTATATAGTGTCAGCTTAATCCGGTGATCTGTGACGCGTCCCTGCGGGAAATTGTAGGTCCGGATTTTCTCCGAGCGGTCGCCCGTGCCGACCTGGCTTCTTCTGGCCTCCGCCTCCGCATCATGCGCTTTCTGGCACTCCAGATCATACAGCTTCGCGCGCAGAACCTTCAGCGCCTTATCCTTGTTTTTCAGCTGTGATTTCTCATCCTGACAGGAGATAACAATTCCCGTCGGAATATGGGTCAGACGAACAGCGGAATCCGTCGTGTTGACGCACTGACCGCCGTTTCCGGACGCGCGGAAGACATCAAACTTACAATCGTTCAGGTCAATCTGAACATCGACCTCCTCTGCCTCCGGCATGATGGCCACCGTGATCGTGGATGTGTGTATCCGTCCGCCGGACTCCGTCTCCGGGACACGCTGTACCCGGTGGACACCGGACTCATATTTTAAGACGGAATATGCACCCTGCCCGGTCACCATAAAGCTGACATATTTCATGCCGCCAATCCCGATCTCATCCACATCCATGGTCTCGACCTTCCACCGTCTGGACTCGGCGTAATGCACATACATGCGGTAAATCTCCGCCGCGAACAGCGCCGCCTCGTCCCCTCCGGCTCCGGCACGGATCTCCACGATGACATTGCGGGAATCGTTCGGGTCTTTGGGAAGCAGCAGGATCTTCAGCTTCTGCTGCAGCTCTTCCACTCTGGCCTTTGACTCGGTCAGCTCCTCTTTCGCGAGCTCACGCAGCTCCTCATCTGATTCTTCCTGAAGCATCGTCAGGCTGTCGTCGATATTTTCTTTGCATTTTTTATACTCTTTATAGGTCTCAACTACAGGCGCCAGCTCTCCCTGCTCCTTCATCAGAGCCTGAAACCGCTTCGTATCGCTTGCCACATCGGGCTCGCTGAGCAGATTCAAAAGCTCCTCGAAACGCAGCAGCGCCTGGTCTAATTTATCAAACATCTCACACTCTCCTTATTATCTATTCGTTACGATTCACGGTTCTTCCCCGCACAACGCGGTCCAGCCCCGCCAGATCCGGAATCACTTCGACATCGGAAAAACCGTTTACTCTCATCAGCTCCGCGACATCATGCCCCTGATTCCAGCCGATCTCAAGCAGCAGCCATCCTCCCGGCAAAAGGAAATCGCGGCATTCCCGCGCAATTCGCCGGTAAAATTCCAGACCGTCCTCCTCCCCGTCCAGTGCCAGCATCGGTTCGTGATCCCGAACCTCCGGCATCAGCGAGGGAATCTCCCCGCTTGGGATATAAGGTGGATTGGAGACAATCATGTGAAAAGCTCCGCTGATCCCTGAGAACAGATTGCTCTCCGTAAATTGAACCTCTGCGTGGTTTGCCGCCGCATTCCTCTTTGCCACGGCAAGCGCCTCCGGGGAAACATCGGAAGCATAAACGGCAGCCTGCGGACACAGTGTCTTTAAGCTCACTGCAATACACCCGGAACCCGTGCAGAGATCCAGAACGCGGGGATTTTGAATCTGTGCGGCATCCTCCGCCGCTGTCCATCCGTGAAGAATCTCCAGTGCCTGTTCCGCCAGAAGCTCCGTGTCCTGACGCGGGATGAGCACATGCTCGTTGACCTCAAACGGCAATCCCATAAATTCCTGCACTCCGGTCAGATGCTGAAGCGGAATGCGCCGGCACCGCTGTCCGACCAGCTCCCGGTATTTTGCAGCGAAATGCTCCGGTATCTCCTCCTCCTGACGGAGAAGATAGCTGCCGAGGCTCATCCCACAGGCATATTCCATCAAAAAACCGCTCTCCGCCGACTCATTCTCCACGCCTGCCGCCCGCAACCGTTCGGCCGCCCATGTGCGGATCGCCCGGTATGTCATAGCTTACTCCGTCCGCGCATCCGAACGCTCCTCCCCGCGGACCTCCTCCACAAAAGTCCGCCAGTCAAAGACCGCCTCCACGGACGCAATCCCGACCTCGATCATCTCATCATCCGGCTCGCGCACCGTCAGGCGCTGCATCCACAGACCGGGTTTGCTCAAAATCTGAACAACCCGGTTGTCCGTCCTCCCTGCCAGCCGCAGAAGCTCATAGGAGAGGCCGGCGATCACCGGAATCAAGAGCAGGCGGATCACCACACGGAGCACATGGGAGTCCACACGGATAAACAGATATAAAATAATGCTGATCACAACGACAAAAACCAGAAAGCTGGTGCCGCAGCGCTTATGCTCCTTTGAACAGCCCCGCACATTCTCCACCGTCAGATCCAGTCCGTGCTCGATACAATTGATACACTTATGCTCCGCCCCATGGTACATAAATACCCGCTGGATATCCTCCATGCGCGAAATCAAAACGATGTAAGCGATGAAAATCACCAACCGCAGAACTCCCTCGAAAACAGCCACAATATTGGCATTCTCCGTGACAAACCGCTGGAACACCTGCGAAAGATAATACGGCAAAAGGATAAAAATCGCCACCGCCAGAATAATGGAAAAAACGACGGTCCCGCCCATCAGCGCCTTCTCGGCGCGCTCCTTCTTTGCCGGATCCTTCTCCGCCTTCTCCGGCTCCTCATCCTCAAAAAAAGAGGCCGAGTACATCAGGGTGGACATTCCCAGTACAAGGGAATCGATAAAGCTCAGAACGCCCCGGATCAGCGGGATTTTGTTCCATTTCTCATCAAAGAGCGTCGCCTTATTTTCCTCGACCTTTACATCAATCTCATGGTCAGGCCTGCGCACCGCGACAGCGTAATTGCGCCCGTTCCGCATCATGACGCCTTCCATGACGGCCTGCCCGCCGATTCCTGAGTATTTCACGAAAAAACCTCCTTACAAAAACGAGCCTCCGGAAATACTTCCGCGCGCAACATTCGCCGTGGGCGAGACTGTCACGCAGGAATATGACCGGAGGCTGGCTCTTTCATTCATCTGCTATTTGTTTAAGCCATATTTACGATTGAACTTGTCAATACGTCCGCGAGCCTGCGCAGCTTTCTGCTGGCCTGTGTAGAACGGATGGCATTTGGAACAAATCTCAACGTGGATGTCCTCCTTCGTCGAACCTGTCACAAAAGTATTGCCGCAGTTGCAGGTCACAGTCGCCTGATAATAATTCGGATGTATATCTGCTCTCATCAATCTCACCTCTCATACCAGATTTCTTTGTACCTCTGCCGTCACAGCGCATCTGCTACAAAGCTCTGTGAGCCGGCCTGTCGAAGTACAATAAGCCTGTTAATACACAACGCATGTATTATAGCACGCCGCATTTTTGAATGCAAGCCAAAAATCAGAATAATTCAGAAGAACTTCCGGTGCCGGACCTGCGTGATAAATTCGCGGTTATTCCTCGTCTTTAAGAACATTCGCAGGATGGACTCCACGGCTTCGTCTGTCTTCATTCCGTTCATCGCGCGGCGCATGATATCCACCGCCTCTCTCTCCTCACGGTTCAGGAGGAGATCCTCTCTGCGGGTTCCGGATTTCACGATGTCGATCGCCGGGAAAATACGCTTCTCGGAGAGCTTCCGATCCAGAATCAGCTCCATGTTGCCGGTTCCCTTGAACTCCTCATAGACCACATCGTCCATGCGGCTGCCGGTGTCTACAAGAGCCGTGGCGAGGATGGTCAGGCTGCCGCCCTCCCGCATGTTCCGGGCCGCTCCGAAAAACCGCTTCGGCATATGCAAAGCAGCGGGATCCAGACCGCCGGACAGGGTGCGTCCGCTGGGCGGAACCACCAGGTTGTATGCACGGGTCAGACGGGTGATGCTGTCTAAGAGGATCATCACGTCCTTTTTATGCTCGACGAGGCGCTTCGCGCGCTCGATCACCATCTCGGAAACACGCTTGTGGTGCTCCGGAAGCTCATCAAACGTGGAGTAGATGACCTCCACATTATCCCCCTCGATCGCCTCCTTCATGTCCGTGACCTCCTCCGGACGTTCGTCAATCAGAAGGATGATCAGATGCATGTCAGGATTGTTGTTTTTCACGGAAGTTGCGATCTCTTTTAATAATGTCGTCTTACCGGCCTTCGGCTGAGAAACGATCATTCCTCTCTGCCCCTTGCCGACCGGCGCGATCAGATCTACGATTCGCATGGACATCCGGGAAGAACTCGAACCTCCGGACACCCCCGGTGCTTCCAGACGCAGGCGCTCATTGGGGAAGATCGGGGTCAGATCCTCAAACGGCGTCCGCTGTGCAGCGATCGCAGGCGGAATATCATTCACCGTAGAAATATATAAAAGCGCAGAAAACTTCTCGCCCTGTGAGCGAATCCGCTTGTTCCCGGAAATGATGTCTCCGGTCTTAAACTTAAACCGGCGAATCTGGGACGGAGACACATAGAC
>JAJPYF010000026.1:0-4125 GCA_021205085.1 Clostridiales bacterium
TATTTTTTATTTCATTCTTTTCTTAATTTCTGTAATTTGACGATTTTAAATCTATGATTTTGTATTTACCAAAACGAAATTTTACAGACAGGGGGGATTTCCTATGCGGGTTATGTGTGCCTGATGACGAAACGGGGATCGTTGTCAGTGTTTATCGCAGTGAAACTAAAAAGGGGACAAGGAGGAGAAGATGAAAAGAAAATTGAAACAGGTGTTCTGGGCGGCCGCGGCGGTACTTTTGACGGTCATGGGGGCATGCGGTTCGGCACTGCCGTCCCAAGCTGCGGAATCGTATCTGATTGACCAGTCAAAGAAAGGCTCGATCACAATCTGTAAGTATGACGCAAAGGACAATGAAACCGCGATTGAGGGAGTTGAGTTTACCTATTTGTACTGCGGGGCGGCGGAGACCTACAGCGTTGGGACGACTGACAGGGCAATCGAGCTGGTCTATGAAGTTCCGGTGAAGCTGTGCAGGATTCTGGGGCTTGCAGAGGCGGACGCCTATGATATGGATGGTACGGCATTTCCCTGCACCACACGGGGTGTCCGTCATTATTCGTCCACACAGATCACAGAGGCTCTTCAGGCTGCATTGGAGGGAAGCTCGGGCCTGTATGCAGACAATCTCATGGCGAAGAATGCGCTGGAGGATTATGTGACAAAAAACCGGGACGCGGTTCCCATGACCCTGACGGATGCCGACGGAAAAACGGAGGCGGAAAATCTGGAGCCGGGACTGTATCTGATCGTGGAGACGAAAGTGCCGGAGGAGGTCACGGAGACGGTGAATCCGTGGTTTGCCGCGCTTCCGTATACGGATGCAGATTCGGATGCGTGGAGCTATGATCTGACCTGCATTCCGAAAAATCAGACCGGTGAGCCGGATCTGGAGAAGCTGGTTCGGAACGCGTCGGAAAATGTGGACGGAACGGATGCCAATACGAAGAATTACGATGAGTCGGCGACAGCCACTGAGGGCGATACGCTGAGCTATCTGCTGGTCTCGAAGCTGCCCCACATTCACAGCAGGGCGACCTCGCTGAAGGAGTACACGTTTTCGGATACGCTGTCCGAGGGGATGACCTACAATCAGGATGCAAAGATCGCGTTTTATACTTCGGCCGATGCGGCTCGTTCCAATGATCTGACTCAGGCGGCGGAGGTATGGGAGGAGCCGTCTCCCTCCGGAAAAATGTACCGGCAGGTCTATCAGCCGCTCGGCAGCGGCCAGACCCGGATGATTGTCTCGATGACGGAGGAGGGCCTCCGACAGATCAACGAGAAATGGAGCGATTATTATATCGTTGTATTTTACACGGCAGACTTCCATTCGGATGAAACGGTTGTGCTGGGGGATGAAGGGAACCGGAACGATGTCACTTTGAGATGGCGGAGGACAAGCCATGCTTACTATGATACGCTGACGGATTATTGCTATGTCTTTACATACGGTGTCGACCTGACCAAGCAGTTTTCCGGCGGGAGCGGTGATGCCAGGAAGGTGTGTTTCCGGATTCAGAATGTGACAGACGGGTATTATCTGCAGGCGGAAAGTGCACAGACAGGAAGCGGAGAAAAAATTTACTATATCACAGGCAAATGCGCAGACCGTGACAGTGCAACGCAGATTTCGCCCGGCGCGGACGGTCACGTCTATATCAACGGCCTTGAGGGGGATGAATATCAGATCACGGAGATCGCAACGGATGAGGGATATCAGCTTCTGAAGGAGCCGGTCTGCCTGACCATTGTCAGTGCTGTCGAAAAAGAGGGGGTGTTAACCCCGTCCTCTGTTCTTGTGGACGGACAGGAGGCGGTGCTGAAGGATTATGTTGCCCTTCGGGTCGTCAACCACCGGAAAATGGTCACACCAAAGACCGGTGACGACGGAGCCGGACTGTATACTGCAGCGGGACTGCTTGCAGTCGGTGCGGGGCTGTTGGTGCTTCGCCGGAAGGTGCGTCAGAATCATGAGACTGCGAAGCGGTTATAGGCTGGCGGCGGTGCTTCTGATCGGCGGTCTTCTTCTGGCGGCTTATCCGGGGATAAGCAATCTGATCTACCGGATGCAGACGGAGTCGGAAGCCGAAATCTACCGGAGTGAAGTCGAGGATGCCGGAATCGATCTGGAAGCGCTGTGGGAGCAGGCGAGACAGTACAACAGGGAACTGGCGGGAGCCGTGGTCACCATGGAGAATCCCTTTGCCGATGCGGCGCAGAATCTGTCCGGCATGGAATACAGGGCGCTTCTGTCCGTGGATGAAAGCGGACGGATGGGATATATCGGAATCCCGGAGATTCATGTATACCTGCCCATCTATCACGGAACGGAGGAGGAGACGCTTTTGTCGGGTGTCGGACATCTGGAGGGATCTTCTCTGCCGACCGGCGGAAGTGATGTCCACACGGTTCTGGCCGGACATACCGGGCTGAACCGGGCACGGATGTTTACCGATCTGACCCGGTTGGAGGAGGGTGACCGGTTTTATTTGTATATTCTGGATCAAACCTTTTGCTACGAGGTGAGGCAAATTGCGGTGGTGGAGCCGGAGGATGTGAGCCTGCTGAAGATAGAGCCGGGCAAAGATCTGTGTACGTTAGTTACATGTACGCCGTATGGGGTAAATACACACCGGCTGCTGGTGACGGGGGAACGGGTAGACCAGGAATGATACAGATTAAAAAGGAGAAGTGCAAGTGAAAAAGAAAATATGGAAATGCGGAGTCTGTGCGCTGGTTGCCATGGGAATGCTTTTGCAGATGGCGGCATCGGATGCGCAGGCGGTAAACAGCGATACGGAGAATGACACAGAGGCCGCGGCAGAGAGCGGAATTCCGGATGGAGCGGAGAACAGGGATCCGGAGGAAGAGGAGGATATAAAGGAAGACGGATCAGAGTCTGAATCAAGAGATATTACGGAGGAAGTCGAAATCGGGGATCAGCAGGTTCGTCAGTCTGCAACCGATGCGGTTTATGAGGATTATATCCGGAATCATGCAGACCCTGCGCTGACAGAGGCGGATGAAATGACGCTGGTGAATGTTCTTTTGATAAAACAGTCTCTGTATGAGAAAAGTCTGGTCGGGGACGGAGACAGTCTCGACAGTGTCATGACGGGCATTGAGGAAGGTGAGAGCGGTGCGGAGGATAAATTTATCACGCAGATATCAAACGTTGTGGCTCTCTATGATCTGAGTGAGGACAGCGGTTACTATGTCGCATATGCCAATACGATGATGGATGGGGATTTTGCCGTCAGAGACTGGGTTTTCGCGGAAAATGACAATGAGGGTGACGTGCTGGCAGACTGTGTTTATGATCCGGAAACGGGACTGGCATATATCCCGAAGGAATACTGCCTCAACGAGGATGGGGAACAGGTCATTCTGAATGTGCAGATGCAGTTTATGCAGTTGATATCCTTTGAGGAAGCCAGGTCAGAGATTGTCACCTCCGTCAGTGAGGAGGACAGCATTGTTTCTGTCTGTGCAACGGAGGCGGATATTTTTGATGTGGAGACCGAGGTGCAGACGGAAGCAGGGCTTTCGGAAGAGGAACTATCCGTGGCGGTCAACGGACTTCCGGTGAGTACGGATTATTATTCCTATGACGCGGACAGCGGGATGCTGACGCTGGCGCAGTCCCCTGCAATGATCCAGTCGGTGTCTGTGACAACAGAGGAGGAGTCTCTCCTGAGTAAAGCGCTGAAACTGCTGATTCCGGTCACGGATGCCTACGCCGTGCAGGTGGGCAATATGGTGAATGTCGCGTCCGGTATTACCCTGCCGGACTGGGTACAGACCGGAACATTGATGACGGGGACTGCGGAATATCTTTACGGTGACAATACGACATGGTTTTACAGCTATGGGTACGGTGTGGATGATGCCTCCGTCTCGGAGATGATCAGTCTGATTGAGAACGGCGCAGCGCTCGACCTGAGCCGTCTGCAGACGCAGGATGCGGCGGCATTTTTGAGTGTGGCGGTCTCACTGCATGAAAACACCCTGAAGGATTCTTCCGGGAGGACGATCTCCGATCTGACAAAGGTTCCGACCTATAACGGTACGGATTATAAATACCTGCTGATGCAGTGCAGCCACATCAGTTCTCCGCTGGGG
>JAJPYF010000026.1:4135-13274 GCA_021205085.1 Clostridiales bacterium
ACCGTCGGCAGCCAGGCTTCCCGGCAGCAGATATGTCTCCGTTTTCTGAAGGTAGACCGGGACAGCAATTATGCAATCCTCGGTATTTACACAGTCATGTCGCATACCCAGACCGGCTGTGCTTTCTTTAAAATCGGTCTGACGCCACAGGTCGGTTACGGGAATATCGGAAAGAAGGATGCACAGACCGGCGCGGTGGTGGCGGGCGCGGTGTACGATATCTATACGAACGAAGCCTGTACGGTGCGTGCAACCGATTCTTCCGGAGCAACGGCCTCATTTACCACACAGACCGGGTATCCGTACTCGAATACGGTGACCATGTCGCCGGGAACCTATTATGTCAAAGAAACCTCTGTCCCGGAAGGATATGCACTGGATCCGGCGGTAAAGCGGCTCGTCATCACAGCGGGGCAGACCTCGTGGGCTGCAGATACCGGAGACAGTTCCGGCTGGGTCTACGACAATGAGCTGATCCACCTGTCGGTACAAAAGACTTCTGCGGGAGAGACGATCACGGACCAGAATCCCTGCTACAGCCTGGAGGGAGCGGTTTATGGGGTGTATGCTTCATCGGAAGATGCCAAAAATGACGCCAATCGACTGTCGACGCTTACCACGGACGCTTCGGGCGGGACAGAGGAGGTTCTTCTCGATGCGGGAAGGTATTATATCCGCGAAATCACTGCTTCACCGGGTTATAATTTGTGCAGAGGAGACGGGGATGATGCGGATGCGGACGGGATTCATGTTGTGGATGCCGCGGAATGGGGAGAATCCTATACGGTGACCTGCCGGGAGGTTCCGCTGGCACAGTCCTTTGCATTCTCAATTCTGAAACGGGACAGGGATTCCGGAAAGCAGGAGGCGGCCGGAACGGCATCTCTCGCCGGAGCCATTTTTCAGGTGGCTTATTATCCGAATACAGCGGGGAGCGCTTCCGGGGAGCCGGCAAGGAGATGGTATTATCGGACCGGAGAGGATGGGACAGTTTCCTGCTGCGGGGAGGATAATCTGCTGGACTCTGCCGTACTTTCAGACGGTACGGTTTTAAAGTCCGACGGCCTGTACACGGATTCCTTGACGAATGAAACAGTTTTCCCTCTGGGAACTTATGTGATCACAGAGCTCCAGGCGCCTCTCTACTATCAGCTTCCGGGATATATTTCTTTCTATTCACCGTTGACGGAAGGATCAACCGCGGCGAGCCGGACGATGATTCTGAAGGAGGAAAATGATGCCGTAAGCGTTTACGGAAGCGTCGGCTCATCTTACCAGGAGTGCTCTCCGGATGCTGTGTCCGTCAATGTTTTCGACTGGGTCAGAAAGGGCAGCATCACCGTGACAAAGTACGATGAGAAGGGGGAACCTCTGGCCGGTGTGACCTACCTGTTAAAAGGCCTGACAACGGGAGAGGAGCATGAGCGGACGACCGGGGCGGACGGGAAGGCTGTGTGGACAGATCTGATTCCGCAGACTTATGAGCTTTCGGAGATACAGACGGTGCAGGGGAAAACTCTTCTGGCAGACAAAATCCGCCTTACCCTTCCCATGGAAGTGACGAAGTCGACAGAGAACTATGAGAGCTATGATCTGTCCGGGGCCGTATGGGATCCGGTGGCGGAGGCGTGGTGTTTTTATGATCTGACATGCGAGGTAAAAGACCATATTTCCTTTATCCTTCCTGATACCGGTGAAGTTGCGGGAAGGCAGGCTGCTGCGGTTGCTCTGGCTCTGCTGCTGTCGGCGGCAGCTGTAGTTTTTGTGTGTCTTGTGCGGCGCAGGTTAAAAAGGATTCTTTAAAATTTTATTAATAGGGTTGTAATATTTTTTGAGAATGTTAAAATTGATGTAAAGCATGGAAACGCTTTACATCTGGATGTGGAGGAGATGCATCGGATGAAGCGTAGAATATTGTATATGGCTTGTGCGGCGTTTCTGGTTTTTCAAGGCTGCGGGACCGCGGATCCGGATGTCATACTGAAGCAGGATCTCTCTGTACAGGAGGACGTTTCCTCCGACGAAGAGACGGCGGCGGAACCGGAGGCTGAGAGCACAGACACGGTTTGTGTCTATATCTGCGGAGCGGTTGAAGCCCCCGGAGTTTATGAACTTCAGAGCACTGACCGCATCTGTCAGCTGGTAGAGATGGCAGGCGGCCTGACACAGGACGCGGATGCGCGCAGTGTCAATCTGGCGCAGACGGTTGAGGATGGTGAAATGATTTACATTCCGACGGTCGATGAAGCGGCGGAGACCGGGACGGCGGAGACGGAGACATCCGTATCGCCGGATGACGGAAGGGTGAATATCAACACAGCATCCGTAACCGAGCTGACTGCACTCAGCGGAATCGGCGACGCGAAAGCTGCCGCGATCGTTGCCTACCGGGAGGAGCACGGTGCTTTTCAGAGTGTCGAGGAGATCATGCAGGTGAGCGGGATCGCACAGGCCACCTATGACAGGATAAAGGATGAGATAACGATCTGAGGGGAGGAAAGGAGCTGCATGGCAAAACAGGTGCTGGTCGTAGACGATGAGAAACTGATTGTAAAGGGAATTCGCTTCAGCCTGATTCAGGACGGTATGGAAGTGGATTGTGCCTATGACGGGGAAGAAGCATTGGAGATGGCGCGGAATAAGGAGTACGACATCATTCTGCTGGATATCATGCTTCCGAAAATGGACGGACTGGAGGTCTGCCAGACGATCCGGGAGTTCTCGGATGTCCCCATTGTCATGCTCACCGCAAAGGGTGAGGATATGGATAAGATTCTGGGGTTGGAGTACGGTGCGGACGATTACATTACCAAGCCGTTTAATATTCTGGAGGTAAAGGCGCGGATCAAGGCGATCATGCGCCGGACTGCGCGCTCGCAGGAGATCCAGAACCCGAATCTCATCATCGACGGCGACTTAAAGCTTGACTGTGACAGTCGGCGCCTGTTTATTCAGGGGAAAGAGGTTAAGCTGACCGCGAAGGAGTTTGACCTGATGGAGCTTCTGGTAAAGACACCCAATAAAGTGTACAGCCGCGAGCGGCTCCTGAATCTCGTCTGGGGCTATGAGTATCCCGGTGATTTTCGGACGGTTGATGTCCATGTGCGCCGTCTTCGTGAGAAGGTGGAAGCCAATCCGAGCGAACCGAGATACATTCATACGAAGTGGGGCGTCGGATATTTTTATCATTCGGATAAATAGAGGAAATTGTCTTGAAAAGGATTGTGGGCATATTAAAAAGTCTCAGATTTCGCATTCTGCTTATAATACTGATATTTGGAATCGCCCCCGGCTTTGTGCTGAGGGCGGGTCTTTTGTCGATCTATGAAAACCGGGCGGTATCCGTTCGCGACACGGAGATTACCAGTCAGGCGAAGCTACTCGCAACGCAGATTGCGGCGAACGATTATCTGACAACGCTGGAGTCTGATTCGATTTCCGTGCAGCTTGATCAGATGTCTACGATCTATGACGGGCGGATTATCCTCACGGATAACACATTCCGGATTGTGGATGATACCTACGATATGGATGAGGGAAAGCTGATTCTGACGCAGGATGTGATTGTCGCATATCAGGGGGAGACTGCACACACATATGACGATAAATATCATTATATTGAAGTGACGCTCCCGATTGTTGACACGGATTCCCTGGAAACCATCGGCGTGATGGTGGTCAGTGTCTCCACGGACAGTATTGAGTTGAATCTCAAGTATATGCGGCAGTGGTTCTGGCTGATTACCCTGCTGCTGGATGTCGTGATCATCGTGGTGGCTTTGCTGGTCACAACACAGATGACAAAGCCGCTGCAGCGGCTGGCACAGTCTATTCAGAATGTGCAGGACGGGTATGAGCGTGATTTTAAGAGGGTTGACACTTATTCCGAGACAGCGATGATCTCTGCGGCATGTGATGAGATGCTGGGGCGGATTCAGACAGTGAACCAGTCCCGTCAGGAGTTTGTGTCGAATGTCTCGCATGAGCTGAAGACGCCGCTTGCCTCCATGAAGGTTCTGGCGGACTCCCTGATCATGCAGGAGGAGGTTCCGGTGGAGGTCTACCGGGAGTTTATGACGGATATCGGGGCGGAGATTGACCGGGAGAACCAGATTATCAATGATCTTCTGTCTTTGGTGAAAATGGATCGTACTTCTCCGGATGTCAACATTGTACCGACAAATATCAATGATCTGCTGGAACTGATCATGAAGCGGCTGCGGCCAATCGCGCGCAAGAAAAATGTGGATCTGGTGCTGGAGAGCTTCCGGCCGGTCACGGCAGAGATTGATGAGGTTATGCTGACGCTGGCATTGTCCAACCTGATCGAAAACGCGATCAAATATAACCGCCCGGAGGGATGGGTACATGTGTCCCTCAACGCGGATCATCGGTATTTTTATGTTGCGGTGCAGGACAACGGCATCGGAATTCCGGAGGAGTCCCAGGAGCAGATTTTTGAGCGGTTTTACCGCGTGGACAAATCTCACTCCAATGAGATCGACGGGACGGGTCTGGGGCTTGCCATCACAAAGGACGCGGTGATCCTTCACCGGGGAACGATCCGTGTGGAGAGTGTGCCGGATGAGGGGACGACATTTACCGTCCGCATCCCGTTGAATTATATTGAGTAACTTTATTTTCTCGAAGGAGGATCTCGGATTGAGAGGGAAAAGAAAGCGATGTTTTCTGTTGCTTACTCTTGCTTTTGCCATGTCCGTTCTGCTTGCGGCAGCGGGATGCGGGAAAGAGAAAACGGCAGAGACAGATTACTATATTTACTATATCAATCAGGATGTGACAGGGTTGGAGCTGATGGAGTATGAGCCGGAGGCGGATCCGACGGACGCAGAGGCGATGATCGCGGAATTTCTGGCACTGATTGAGGAGGGGACAGACCGTGTAGATTACCAGCGCCTGTACCCGGTCGGGGTTGAACTCCAACAGTATGAATACAGTGAGAACAGACTGACACTCTGTTTTAATGAAGCTTATCGGGAAATGGATGTTGTGCAGGAAGCGCTCTGCAGGGAGGCTGTTGCGGAGACCATGCTGCAGATAGCGGAGATTGAAGAGGTTTGCTTTTATATAGGGAGTGAACCGCTGACGGATGCAAACGGGAATGCGGTCGGCGCTATGACGCGGGACTCTTTTGTGGATAACCCGGGCGAGGAGCTCAATGACATACAGGTGGCGGATCTGACTCTGTATTTTGCATCTCTGGACGGGACAAATCTTGTCAGTGAGACACAGCATGTTTACTACTACTCCAGCAACATTTCCGCAGAAAAGCTGGTGATGGAGCAGCTTTTGAAGGGGCCTGTCTCCGAGAACGCGCAGTCTGCGATTCCGGAGGGAACGGAACTCATCAGTGTATCCACACTGGACGGTGCCTGCATTGTAAACCTTGACGAGACATTCCTGACACAGAATTACGATATACAGGAGTCGGTGGTCATTTATTCCATCGTCAACTCCCTGTCGGAGCTTTCCATCGTGGACACGGTACAGATCGCGGTAAACAGCGAGACCAATCTGGTGTACCGGCAGGATCTGTCCCTGCAGGAGGTCTATACCGCGAATATGGATCTTGTCACGGAAGAGGGCGAGGATGTGGAAGTGGATCAGGAGGAACAGTCGGAGAAGGAGGGACTCCTTGACACTGGAGAATAGGCGTCATCTGTGCCTGTTTGCTCCGGCATTCCTTTTCGGAATCATCCTTTACTGCCGAAAAGAGGATGTGTGGCCGGCATTGCTGGCTATTCTCGGTGTATCTGTCTTCTGGATCCTGAAAAACTGCAGAAGAAAGCGGGAGACCGTGACGGCCGGTTTGCTGGCGGCCGGATTTGGTGTCACGGCATTTCTGCTCTGTATGGGACAGGACCTGAATTATGAACGGATACAGAATGCCGCGGGGTTCGGGACAAGGACGGAGTTGACCGGCACAGTATATAAAAAAGAAATTAAGTCGAACAATTATCTGTATTATCTCAGGACAACATCTTATAAAAAAATTCTGGTTTACTCTGATTCAGACGAAATCCCGATCGGTTCTTATGTGACTGTGTATGGGGAGGCAGAGGCGTTTCCCTCTGCGACAAACGACGGGAATTTCGATTCCGCAGAGTATTACCGCTGTCAGGATATTTCTTTCCGCGTGTATGCGGATGAAATCACGCTTCAGAAAAGCCGGAGGGTCTGTTTTAGGGAAGCTCTCTATCAATTCAAAAAGAATCTGTCCGCTGTCTTTGCCGTGGCATTAAACGAGCGGGATGCCGGGGTGCTCGCAACACTGGTAGCCGGAAACAGGGGGATGATGGATCAGGAAGTGAAGGAGCTCTACCAATCTGCCGGGATTTCCCATATTCTTGCCATCTCCGGCCTGCATATTTCCATACTCGGCATGGGTGTATTCCGCTTTTTGCGCAGGCTGCGCTGCCCGTATCCGGCAGCAGCGGGAGTCGGGAGCACGGTGGTAATCTGCTTTGTGGTCATGAGCGGGATGGGTGTGGCGTCATGCCGCGCATTGATCATGTATCTTCTTATCATGGGCGCCGAGGTTCTGGGGCGCGCTTATGACGCGGCAAACGCGCTGGCTCTGGCAGCGCTTCTCCTGTTGATTTGCAATCCGATGAGTTTGTATCAGAGCGGCTTTCAGTTTTCCTTTCTGGCGATGGCAGCCATCGTATTGTCCTCTGCCGCGACACAGAAACGGCAGGAGAGGATGGCAGAAAGGAGAATAAGGAGAGAAATTGAGGCTGGAGCGGGAAATGAAATATGGGAGTTGAGGACAGACAGGGAAGAAAGAATCTGGCGAACAATGGCGCAAAAAGGGCTGGAGCATCTGTGGTCCGGTGCTTTTCTCCAATTGTTTTTGCTCCCTCTGACGGCATGGTATTACTATGAGGTGCCTCTCTATGCCATGTTTCTGAACCTGCTGGTGATTCCGCTGTGCAGCTGGCTTTTGGGTTTTGGTCTTCTGGGCGGGATAACCGGGCTGTTTTTCCCTCAGATCGCAAAATGGATTTTCGTAGTCTGCCATCTGATTTTGCTTTTCTATGAAAAATCCATCGCGGTGGTCAATCAACTGCCGTTCAGTCAGGTCATTACAGGGAAACCGTCCGCATGGATGCTGTTGTTTTATTATGCTGCGGCAGCAGGCGTATGCGCAGTATATTTATACAAAGAGAAATGGGAAAAGCAGGTTGCGACCGGAGGACTTCTTGGTGCTGCAGGAAGGAAACGGTTATGGGTTGCGGTTTCATTCCTTCCGGTTTACATGCTGTGTTTCGTGCTGTTTTTCCCGCGGAGGGAATTCTGCCGGATTGACTTTCTGGATGTGGGGCAGGGAGACGGGATTTATTTGACGGATGGAAGAGGAACGCGTGTGATGATCGACGGCGGAAGCAGCTCTGAGAGTGAGGTGGGAACCTATCGGATCGAACCGTTTTTGAAATACCACAAGGTGCAGGAGGTGGATGTCTGGATCCTGACGCACTCGGACGAGGATCATTACTCCGGACTTCTGGAGCTTCTGGAGGGTGGGTATCCGGTGGACTGCCTGCTTTTGGCGGAACCCATGCCGCATGATGAGACTTGGGAGATTCTCACTGATGCTGCCGCTGCGAACGGCACGGAGGTTGTTTATGTGGAAGCTGGGGACGGGATTCACTTAAGCGGCTGCGGTATGACCTGCCTTTATCCGGAGGAGACCGACAGCAGCGACGACACGAACGATCTCTCACAGGTATGGCTTTTTGAAAAAGATGATATGTCCGTTCTCTTTACGGGAGATATCGGCGAGGAACAGGAGCAATTGCTTCTTGAGAGAGAACAGCTCACCGATATCGTTGTTCTGAAGGCGGCGCATCACGGATCCAAATATTCATCCTCTGCGGAATTCCTGGAAATGACTGCGCCGGAGTACACGGTTATATCCTGCGGTGCGGATAACAGTTACGGGCATCCCCACGCGGAAACGCTGGAGCGGCTCGAAATGTCCGGTTGTGATATTCTGCAGACGCAGGATAGCGGGCAGATTACGTTTTATGAGAAAGGCGGAGTATGGAAGGTTCGTCTGTTCTCGGAGGCGGAATAAATTTATTGAAGATTTGTCCGGAATGTTATAAACTGTCAGAAGGAGTGAAATGTCACAAGAAATTTTTCCCGATATAAGGTTTGCTGCCCATGAAAACGATTCTGGAAGATATCAAAACCGGACAATTTAAGCGGATTTACCTTCTCTACGGGGAGGAAACCTATCTTCTGCGCCAGTACAGGGACAGATTGAAAAGCGCCTTGTCGGATCCGGCGGACACGATGAACACGTCCTTTTTTTTCGGAAAGGATATTGACCCGGCGAAGCTCATCGACCTGTCGGAGACGCTGCCGTTCTTTGCGGAGCGCCGGTGTATCTATGTCGGGCAGAGCGGATTTTTTAAGAAATCCCCGGAGGCTTTGACCGCATATGTGGAGGAGATTCCGGAGACGACCTGTTTTGTTTTCACGGAAACGGAGGTCGACCGCCGGAGCAAGCTCTACAAGCAGGTGAAAAAATACGGCCGTGCGGTGGAGTTCCAGAGACAGCGGGAGGATGTGCTGACACAGTGGATTCTGGGCAGGCTGAAAAAGGAAGGGAAAAAAATCACGCGTCCGGTGATGGAGCAGTTCCTCGGCCGGACCGGGAATGACATGGAGCTGATCGACCGGGAATTGGAGAAGCTTCTCTCGTACACGATGGATCGGAAGGTGATCGGAGCGGAGGATGTGGATGCGGTGTGCATCGCCCCCGTCTCGTCAAAGATTTTTGAAATGGTGGACGCGATTGCCGGGAAGCAGCAAAAGCGGGCGCTGGAGCTCTACAATGATCTTCTGACGCTGAAGGAGCCGCCCATGCGGATTCTCTTTCTTGTGACGCGCCAGTTTCAGAATCTGATGCAGTTAAAAGAGCTGACCGAAAAGGGATATGACTATAAATATATGGCGGAGAAGGTCGGCGTGCCGGAGTTTGCCGTCCGCAAGTATATCGGCCAGGCGCGGAAGTTCACAGCCGCGCAGCTTCTGGAGGCCGTGCGAAGCGGTGTGCAGGCGGAGGAGGACATTAAGACCGGACAGATCGCGGAGCGGCTGGCGGTGGAAT
>JAJPYF010000026.1:13284-24699 GCA_021205085.1 Clostridiales bacterium
ATCCGCTACAGCGCGTGACAATATCTGACTTTTTGAAACATCGAGGATTTATTACGACACATAAAAACACCCCGCAGGATGACGGTCTGCGGGGTGCTGTATACTCTGATAGAAAGGGCTGCTACGCGATGCCGTTTACCAGCTTTGCAAGCCGGGAAACCTTCCGGGCTGCATTGTTCTTATGGTAAACGCCCTTGGAAGCCGCTTTGTTGATGCTGGAGGTCGCGGCGGTCAATGCTGCCTCGGCTGCCTCCTTATCATTCGCTGCTACGGCTGCCTCTACCTTTTTGATCGAAGTCTTTACCGCGGAGCGGATGGATTTGTTGCGGTCTGTACGGGTCTGAGCAACCAGAATCCTTTTTTTCGCTGATTTAATGTTAGCCAATCTGTACACCTCCCCTGCAAGAGAATTTATGATAGTTTCATTAAAGCCGGACACGGACGTTCTAATGCAAACATACGAAAGTATTCTAATGCGAGTGCCATGAATTGTCAATAGAAATTCGCGGAATTTTTCTTATAATTTTTCCCGTTCAGAGAAAACTATCCATGACGGTTTTGCAGATTTTAAGGAGTGAACGGGAATGTTTGAGGTGAGGACCGATCTGGCGGTGGAGGAAAACGAGCGGGTGAGAAAGCAGCGGCAGCCGTCCCGCGGAATCTCTGTCAGCGAGGAGAAATACGAGGAGGGCGATGTCCGCATTACAACGGTGCGCATTGAGACCGAGAATGCGGTCCGGATTATGGGAAAGCCGAAGGGGACATATATTACGCTGGAGGCTTCCTGCATGGCCGAAGAGAGCGTGGATTATCATCGAAACATCTCGGAGTACCTTGCCACTCAGATTCGACGCCTGATCCCGGAGGGGAATAAGTCAAAGACCATTCTGGTGGCGGGTCTCGGGAACCGAAGTGTGACGCCGGATGCTCTGGGACCCCGTGTGGCGGACAATCTGAACATCACCCGCCATATATTAAGAGAGTACGGAAGCATGGCGTATGGGGCGGGAAGAGTGGAACCGCTCTGCGCGATCATTCCCGGCGTTATGGCACAGACCGGAATGGAGACGCGGGAGATTTTGTCGGGCGTGATTCACGAGGTGCGGCCGGATTACCTGATCGCGATCGACGCGCTCGCGGCACGCAGCCTGAAAAGGCTTTGCCGGACCATTCAGATCACGGATACCGGAATTCGTCCCGGTTCAGGGGTCGGCAACCACCGTCACAGTCTCACGGAAAAGGTGCTTGGCGTGCCGGTTATCGCCATCGGGATCCCGACTGTGGTGGAGGCGGCCACGATCGTGCAGGATTCCATGTCGGAGTTTCTGGAAGAAATTTCCCGAATCGATCCGATGTCCTCCCTGTTGTCCTCGTGGAAAAAGCTGGACGATGTTGAGCACGGAACGCTGGTTCGGGAGCTGATGTCGCCGCAACTCAATCAGATGTTCGTTACATCCAAGGATATTGACGCACAGATCAAACAGATGAGCTATACCGTCTCAGAGGGCATTAATCTGGCATTTTTCCGGTCATAAAATCACCGCATTCTCATAGACTGAATATGGGGCGTTTCAGGTTTTATGATGCGAGTGACGAGACAAAGGCTGAGAAGAGAGCGGCGCAGGCGGCAGACGGTCATCCTCCTGTGGGGTGCGATGGCCGTTTTTGTGTGTATGCTTTTCTCACTGGCTGTGAAAAACGGAAATATGACGCGGAATGTAAGCTGTGCGGTTTGCAGCCTGATGCTTCGGCAGATCTCGCCGAATCTGGCGGAAAATCTGCCGTCGGAATATTATGAGGATTCGGAGGAGAATTATTATGAGACCCGCACGGAAAGCACCCTGAGCTATGATACCGTTCTTGCACAGGATGCGGAGGGTGTGTCCGATGTAGAGAGCGGGGAGGATGACGGGGCGGCGGACTCGATGGAAGAAAACAGTGTGCCGACGGAAGAAGAGACTTCCGCGAAGGAAGCATCTGCCGGAACACAGGCTGTCTCACTCGAAAAGTTGAACGATTTTGATTATCTGATTCAGAATTTTTACACCGTGGACAGCGCGACAACCATCACAAGCGCCCAGCTGAACGCGGAGGAGCTTCTTTCCGTCGACTGTACCGTGACAGGCAGCAGTGATGCGCCGCAGATTCTTATTTATCACACCCATGCTTCCGAGGGGTACAGCGATTCGGTGGAAGGAGATCCCTCGACGACGGTGGTGGCGGTGGGAGAGCGGCTGGCGGAAATACTGGAGAATACATACGGCTATAATGTTCTCCACGACACCG
Source organism: Clostridiales bacterium (assembly GCA_021205085.1). Lineage (GTDB taxonomy): Bacteria > Bacillota > Clostridia > Lachnospirales > Lachnospiraceae > Eubacterium_I. The sequence goes on from JAJPYF010000026.1 coordinate 15,571, forward strand.
GCGTTTATGACAGTGACCGGAACCGCGCTTACAGTGTCGCAAAGCCTTATATTGAACAGATTCTCGCGGAAAATCCCTCCATCGAGGTGGTGATCGACCTGCACCGGGACGGGGTTTCGGAGGGGACACGTCTGGTCACGGAGCAGAACGGCGTGCAGATGGCGCAGGTCATGTTTTTCAACGGGTTAAGCCGGACGAGCGCGCTGGGTGATATCGATTATCTTGCAAATCCGTATATTACGCAGAATCTTGCGTTTTCCCTCCGCCTTCAGCTCGCGGCGCAGGAATTGTATCCGGGTTTTACGCGGAAAATTTATCTGAAGGGCTATCGCTACAATATGCATCTGATGCCGAAGTCCCTACTTGTGGAGGTTGGCGCGCAGACCAATACGCTGGAGGAGGCGAAAAATGCCATGGAGCCGTTGGCGGCGATTCTGGATCAGGTGCTGGACGGCGGTTCATAAATATTTGAAATGAGAGTGGTTTGAAACAAGATGTCTGAGCAACTTGTGCTCGGAGGATTCTGAATACTGCATAATATATACCACATAACTATTATAATAGTATGATTCCGTGATGAATTGTTGTTGACAAACCTTATCGGGGGGGTACTATAAAGCCGATAACAATGTTTATATTTCACAATAATCTTATGTTCTCAGTGGCTTTTTAGTAAAAATCAAACAGGAAAAGGGGAGTAAGTAATGAAACGAAAAAACTGTAAGTGGAAACGACTGATTGCTTTAATGCTGGTTCTTGTTCTGGGAATTCAGGTGACGGCTTCGACTGTCTCTGTACAGGCGAGTGACACAAGCACGGTAACAGTGTCATATGATGTCACTTATTACCAGACGAATGCCAGATCCATGCTGGAAATGATTAATGAATTCCGGACAGGAGATGATACATGGTATTGGAACCAAGATAATACAACAAAAACGGAGTTGAGCGGATTATCAGAGCTAACATACGATTACGAGCTGGAAAAAATTGCCATGCAGAGGGCGGCAGAAATTGCAATTTTGTTCTCACACACCAGACCGAACGGGGGAAGCTGTTTTGAACTTTATAGTAACGAGACAAGTTCTTCGGGTGAAAACATTGCTGCCGGTTACACAACGGTAAAAGCTGCTTTTGAAGGATGGCAGGAGACAAATGAAGATTATTCCGGGCAGGGCCACCGCCGTAATATGTTAAAATCATCGTACACGTCGATTGGTATAGCCTGTGTAAAATATAATGGTTATTATTTTTGGGTTCAGGAGTTTGGGTATAGTAACAGTAATGCGTCGTCGACCACGGCAATTGATGGGTCATCAAATGTATCTACAACAGTTTTGTCAGGTTCTGTGTCGGCTAGTACGGTATCCAGTAACTCAACATCATACAACCTTATGGTTGGAGACACTGCATCAGCTCCGACAATATCTGCATCTATTTTCCTTAATAACGGTACTGATACCGGTTGGCCGAGTAGATATAACTCCGTCACTGTATCTGCAGACTGGACTTCTTTAAATACGGGTATTGTAACAATCTCTGATGGTACATTGACTGCGGTAGCTGCCGGTACAACGACAATAACGGCAGATATATTTGGCACAACAGTTTCTGCCACGGTTACAGTGACACCATCTATTGCTTCCTGCACGGTTACACTTGCTCCGGAGACATATACATACGATGGGACGGAGAAGAAACCTTCTGTTACAGTTAAGGACGGGACGACAACTTTGACAGAGGGAACGGATTATACTGTAGCATACAGCAATAATACAAATGTGGGGACAGCCACAGTAACAATCACAGGTACAGGATCCTATGGCGGGAGTCAGGAGAAAACATTTACCATCGGACAAGCGGATATCAGTACATGCGAGATCACGGTTGACCCAACCAGCTATACTTATGACGGTGAATCAAAAACCCCTGCTGTTACCGTGAAAAACGGAACGATTACATTGACAAGGGGGACGGATTATACCGTATCCTATGAGAGCAATACAGATGTCGGAACCGGAAAAGTAACTGTAAGCGGCAGTGGTAATTATACAGGTTCTGTTACAAAGGAATTCTCCATAAGTGCGGCCGGTATCGCAAATTGTACCGTGACATTGGGTGAAGACAGTTATACCTATGATGGCGCGGAAAAGACACCGGCTGTCACAGTAACAAACGGCACGCAGACGCTTACGTCCGGTACGGATTATGAGTTGTCTTATTCGAATAATGTCAATGCCGGAACCGCGACAGTGACAATTACCGGAAAAGGGAATTATACAGGAACGTTAACGAAAAACTTTACAATCAATAAAAAGACACTTACGGCATCCATCAGCGGAACAACATCAAAAGTATATGACGGAACTACAGAGGCACCGACCGGTCTGGCTATTGTGTTATCTGGAAAAGTAAATGAAGCAGATGATGTAACAGCAACGGCTTCAAAATATGAGTATAACAGTGCGAATGTAGATGAAGCAAACACGATCACCGCAACGGGAATCACTTTGAGCGGAAATGATTCGGAGAATTATACTCTTGATTCCACCTCGGTTACCGTGGCGGCAACGATTACAAGAGCGGACGCTTCTGTGACCCTTAAAGATAGTTATGACCCGTCTAAAACATACGATGCCTCTGCAGTCACGGCGCCTGCGGAAAGCGATTTGACATTAACCTTTGCAGATTACAGTGCTCTGGATTATAAGTGGTATGAAGGAGACAAGGCGACAGGGACAGCCCTTGCATCTGCACCAAGCGATGCCGGAACTTATACTCTGGAAGTCATTGCTGCGGACACGGTTAATTATAAGGGTGCTTCTGCGACAAAGACCTTCACAATCTCTAAGGCATCCTATACTCCGGGTACATACGAGAAGGTGGTTGTTTGCAAACAGGAGACCAACGATGTCACCGTAGATATTTCCGGTGCCATTCAGTCCGGCGGAACAACGGGAGCGATTGTTGTGAGCGGTGACAATGACGATCTGATAAGCGGCACTCCGACAGTGGCGGACGGAACACTTACTTTTAACACGACATCACAGAGTGACGGGACATCTGCCACGATTACGGTTCCCGTTACCGGCTGCACAAATTATAACGATTATGAGATCACAGTCACCGTTACCGCCAAAGCGGTGGATCTGAGCGTGAGCGGCACAATTAGCGGATATACCGGAATTGCCATCGAGGATACGGTAATTACACTTACCATAAACAGCGGATTGGCTCAGTTTAGCTCTGATTTATCAAATGCGGATTGGATCACCAACCTTCCGAAAGGGTTGAGTCAGAGTATAACAAGGGTAAGTTCCACCATGGTGACAATTACCGTGACCGGCACGGCAACCGAGGCAACGACGGAAGCTTTGGCAGTTACGGTTCCGGCCGGCAGCCTTACTACCGTAACCGGTGCTCTGAGTCTGACAGGTCAAAATATGTCCATGATCCAGTCCACCTATACACTGGAGCAGGAGGGGACGGCAGGGACATTTGCTGATCTGACCTATGGATATGAGACCGGAAGCAGTGTAATATATACCTTTAAAAATACGGGAAATCAGAGCGTGACGGGCATTTCTGTCGGCGCAACCGGTGATTTCACTGCTGAGACAGTTGTGACTGCTTCAACCGTTATCGAACCGGATGAAACCTTTACCGTGACTGTGACCGCCAAGACAGGCCTGCATGCGGGACAGCATACGGGGGCATGCACTCTTGATTGGACGAATGCCGCAGATACCCTAAGCGTCTCCTTGAGCCAGACGGTTGAGAAGGCAGGCCTTACCATCAAGGCAAGTGATGCGAGTGCGGTATACGGGGCACAGTCACCCGATTATCAGGTGACATATACCGGATTTGTAAATGATGATACAGAGAATTCGCTGGGCGGGACACTGGCGTTTGACTGCAGTTATTCGGCAGGTTCGGATGTCGGGAATTATGACATCACACCGAAAGGGCTGACAAGCTCAGATTATGATATTACATATGAAACCGGAACATTATCCGTAACAAAGCGCACAGCGCAGTTATCATGGAATAATATTACGGGTCGGGTTTATGGCGACGGACTTGGTGTAACTGCAACGGTATCAAATCTGTATGGAACGGATGACGTGTCTGTGACAGTAGAGGGCGGCGGTGGTTCTTCTTATGGCTCGTATACTGCAACAGCGACCGGACTTACCGGAAGTAAAGCCGGAAATTACCAGTTGCCTGAGAATGTGACGGCCTCCTACAGTATCGGAAAGAAAACCCTTACCGCAACAATTACAGGTACAACGACAAAGACCTATGATGGTACTGCAGATGCTCCGGCAGGTCTTGCCATTGCATTGGACGGGATTGTCGGATCAGACAATGTGACGGCAACGGCAGATTATGCGTATGACAGTGCAAATGCAAGTGATGCGGCATCAATCACGGCGACCGGCATTACGTTAAGCGGAGATGCGGCTGTGAATTATCAGGTGGCGGAGACAGCGACTGTCGCCGGAACCATCTCACCTATGGATTTAAAATCTGCCATAGAGGCGAGTACGGTGGCTGTTTCTTACAGCACGGATTATATCTACACCGGCAGTGGACAGACAACGGATGCTGCGGTGAGCCGAAGCGGCGGATCTGTTACGCTTGCGGAGGGTACGGATTATACAGTCAGTTATAAAAATGCGTCTCAGAGCACGGTATCATCTATGACGGATGCAGGTACCTATACTGTTACAATTACCGGTATCGGGAACTACAGCAATGAATATTCATATACTCTGACCGTGCAGAAGGCAGAAAATAATCTCACGGCGCAAGATGGCTCGAAAACATATGACGGGCAGGCGGCTTCAATCGAAGCAACAGCAGATTTCGGGGCTGTGACATATACATGGTATGATGGGGATACTCAGCTTGACGATGCTCCGACTGCTCCGGGGACATACTCGGTTATGGTGTCTGTCGAGGAGACCGCCAATTACAAAGGTGCAAGTACGACGGTCGCGTATGAGATCGGTAAGGCTGTTCCGGAGGTTTTACTGGCCGACAAACAGGTGACATATTCCGGCGAAGGGATTTCCATCGGCACGGCGACTGTAAATCTTGTAAATAGCGAGACCTATAGCGGTGATATCACATACAGGTATTATATGGATGAAAACTGCACGCAGGAAATCAGCGGCAGTCTTCCGGTAGAGGTTGGCACATATTATGTCATTGCTTCCACGGCAGCATTCGGAAATTATGCGGAAGGCAACAGTTCTCCGGCAAAACTTGTGATTCTCAACATGACATTCCCGGGCACATCAATCACGGCAGAGGGATACAGCGGGATTTATGACGGCAGTGCGCATACGATCAGTGTTTCACTCAGCGGGAATGCGGAGGATGCAGTTGTTACATACAGTACGGCGGAGAATGGTACTTATACAAAAAATAATCCGTCCTATACAAACGCCGGTACTTATACTGTTTATTACAAGGTGAGCAAGGACAGATATGATGATGTGACCGGTTCCCTGACTGTAGAGATCACGAAAGCCTCGCAGGATATTTCTTATGAGACTGCGGAGATTTCAAAGACAGTGGGCGATGAGGCATTTGCCAATGCCCTGACGCAGATGGTTGCAGACGGAGTGATTACTTATACAAGCAGTGCTCCGGCGGTGGCGACGGTCGATTCTAACGGAAACGTGACGATTCTGCAGGCAGGAGAGACGGAGATTACCGCGACTGTGGCGGGAACGAGCAACTATAACGAGGCATCTGCTTCTTACAGGATTACCGTGGAGGACGCCGAAGGCCTTGCCTATACCACAAAGCTTGTGACATCCGACATTACGGATTCTGAGCTTTCGAGTGACCTGAAGGCGGCGGGATATGATACCGTGGATAAAGTCGTTGAGGAACTGACAGATGTATTGCTGTCCGATACGAAGTATTCGGCAGAGAATTCTGCGACCTACGATGTGTCACTGATGATAAGCACGGACGGCGGCGTGACATGGATTAAAGCGACAGAAGAGAATTTCCCGAAGGCCGGCATTACGCTGATCATTCCGTATCCGGATGGAACAAATAAAGATGACTATGATTTCCGTCTGGTACATATGTTTACGGTTACATCTGAGAGACTTGGGACTGTCGCGGGTGATACGGAAACACCGGCTATAAAGAAGACCGCTGACGGACTTGAGGTAACACTGAACGGACTTTCTCCGTTGACGTTGGGATGGACAAAGATTTCTACATCCAAAACATCAACCACGCCGGAAGCTACAACAGTGAGCACAACTGCCACTGCTACAGTGTCTGCGAAGACCGGCGATAACAATCCGATACTTCCGTTGGCCGGAACCTGTGCCGTTGCTTTGGCATTCATAGCGGTGCTTGCGGTAGTGCGCAGAAAAAAACAAATGTAAAAGGTGTAATGTAAAGTATCTGTAATTTTTCGCCCCTCTGTCTGCGTATGGTGCGCAGGCAGAGGGGTGAATTTATGAAATAAAACATGGAGTGTTTCATTTGTCCTCCGACGAATTCCATCGGAAAATCACCTTTACACCTGCGGATTTTTTTCTTATAATGAAACACAATGATTCGCACAGGAAGGGAGACCGGTAATGCACAGTAATGTCGATGATGAATTTATAAATGATATAGCGCGGAATTTTCAGTTTGAGGGGCAGCTTGTAAGCCGGAAGCCCTACGGGAGCGGCCATATCAACGATACATGGCTGCTTGTTTTTGACCGGACGGACGGAACGCAGAAAAAGGTTATTTTGCAGAGGATGAACCGGGAAGTGTTTGAAAAACCGGTGGAACTGATGGAAAATATCGTTTTGGTGACGGCATATCTCAGGGAGCGCATTTCACAAAACGGCGGAGATCCGGATCGGGAGACATTGAATGTGATCCCGGCATGCGATGACAGATCGTACTATGTGGATGCGACCGGCGAGTATTGGCGCGCATACCATTTTATCGAGGATGCCTCCTGCTATGACCGGGTGGAAAAGCCGGAGGATTTCTACGAGAGTGCGGTGGCGTTCGGGCATTTTCAGGGACTTCTGGCGGATTATCCGGCGGAGACGCTCTACGAGACGATTCCGGGATTTCACGATACAAAAGCCCGGTTTGCGGTTTTTCAGCAGGCGGTTGCTGAGGATGTGATGGGCAGGGCTGCCGATGTCCGGAAAGAAATTCAGTTTGTGCTGGGTCGGGAGGATGTGGCGGATTATTTTACTGACCTTCTTGCGGCGGGCGGGCTGCCTCTGCGGGTGACGCATAATGATACCAAGCTGAACAATATTATGATTGATAATGCGACCGGAAAGGGCATCTGTGTCATCGATCTGGATACGGTGATGCCCGGTCTGGCGATGAACGATTTCGGCGATTCCATCCGTTTCGGCGCCAGCACGGCGGATGAGGATGAACAGGATCTCTCAAAGGTTTCCTGCAGCATGGAGCTGTTTGACATTTACACAAAAGGATTTCTGGAGGGGTGCGCCGGGAAGCTGACGCCAAAGGAGATCGAGTTGCTGCCCATGGGCGCGAAGGTGATGACTTTCGAGTGCGGGATGCGGTTTCTGACGGACTACCTGCAGGGCGACACCTATTTCAAGATTCACCGGGAGGGACACAATCTGGATCGCTGCCGGACGCAGTTCAAGCTGGTGGCGGATATGGAACAGAAGTGGGATGAGATGCAGGCGATCGTCAGAAAATACATGTGATGATCGGTTGTGAAGAAAAGGAACGGGTAAGGAATGTCCAAATCGCTGTTTATCGCTGAGAAGCCGAGCGTGGCGCGGGAGTTTGCGCGTGCGCTTGGGGAGGATATGCGGTCGTTTAACGGGTATCAGGAGTCCGAGCATGCGGTGGTTACCTGGTGTGTGGGTCATCTGGTGACGATGAGCTATCCCGAAGCATACGACATGAAATATAAAAAGTGGAGCCTCTCGACGCTCCCGTTTCTGCCGGAGGAATTTAAATACGAGGTCATTCCCGGCGTACAGAAACAGTTTCAGATCGTCTCCGGCCTGCTGAACCGGCAGGATGTGGATACGATCTATATCTGTACGGATTCCGGGCGGGAGGGAGAGTATATCTATCGTCTGGTGGATCAGATGGCAGAGGTGGATGCGAAAAAGACGCGCAAGCGTGTCTGGATCGATTCGCAGACAGAGGAGGAAATTCTTCGGGGGATTCGCGAGGCAAAGGATTGGTCCGCCTACGACAACCTCTCAGAGTCGGCCTATCTGCGGGCGAAGGAGGATTATCTCATGGGGATTAATTTCTCCCGCCTCCTGACCCTGAAATACGGAAACGCGGTTGCATCCTTTTTGAATCAGCGCTACGCCGTGATCTCCGTTGGGCGGGTGATGACCTGTGTCCTCGGGATGGTGGTTCGCCGGGAGCGGGAGATCCGCTCCTTCGTGAAAACCCCGTTTTACCGTGTGTTTGACCGGGTGGATGTGAGCGGCATGGAGATCGAGGGCGAGTGGAAGGTGACGCCCGGCTCCCGCTATGATACCGGGAAAATGCCGCCGCCCGGAGCAAAGACGGACAAGCAGGAGGAGAAGCCGGACTTTTCCGTCTGGGGACATCCGAAGCTGTACAAGGAAAATGGTTTTCGCCTTCGGGAAGACGCGGAAGCGTTCATCGGTGCGCTGCGTGATGTCAGACCGCAGGAGGCTTCGGTCATATCGGTTGAGAAAAAGCGGGAAAAGAAAAATCCGCCGCTTCTCTACAATCTGGCGGAGCTGCAGAACGATTGCTCCAAGCTGTTTAAGATCAGCCCGGATGAAACCCTGAAGGTTGTGCAGGAGCTCTATGAGAAAAAGCTTGTCACCTACCCGCGGACGGATGCGCGTGTGCTGACCACGGCGGTGGCAAAGGAAATACATAAAAATATCGCGGGCTTGAAAAACATCGGCGCGGTGAAGGGGATTGCGGAGGAAATTCTGGAAAAGGGCAGTTATAAGAGCATCGCGAAGACCCGTTATACCAATGATAAAATGGTGACAGACCACTATGCCATCATTCCGACGGGGCAGGGCTTCGGGGCGATGAAGGGGCTGAATCCGCTGCCGGTAAAAGTGTATGAGGTCATCGTCCGCCGGTTTCTCG
>JAJPYF010000151.1 GCA_021205085.1 Clostridiales bacterium
TTTGATCCGAATTTCCACAATGCGGTGATGCATATCGATGATGAGAATTTCGGGGAGAACATCGTGGCGGAGGAGTTCCAGAAGGGATATACTTACCGGGATTCGGTCGTCAGGCACAGCATGGTAAAGGTCGCGAACTGACCTTCACTATATATATAAAAAATATGACAACATTGAGTATAGGAGGAAAATATTATGAGCAAGATTATCGGTATTGATTTAGGTACAACAAACAGCTGCGTAGCAGTTATGGAAGGCGGCAAACCCGTCGTGATCGCGAACACAGAGGGCGCGCGGACGACCCCGTCCGTCGTGGCTTTTACGAAGACAGGAGAGAGGCTGGTCGGTGAGCCGGCAAAGCGTCAGGCAGTGACGAACTCCGAGAAGACCATCTCCTCCATCAAGAGAGAGATGGGAACCGATTTCAAAAAGGAGATCGACGGCAAGAAGTATTCGCCGCAGGAGATTTCCGCAATGATTCTGCAGAAAATGAAAGCGGACGCGGAGAATTACCTCGGCGAGAAAGTGACAGAGGCGGTCATCACCGTTCCCGCATACTTCAACGACGCACAGCGTCAGGCGACAAAGGACGCCGGCAAGATCGCGGGTCTGGATGTAAAGCGTATCATCAACGAGCCGACCGCGGCTGCGCTGGCATACGGCCTTGACAATGAGAAAGAGCAGAAGATCATGGTATACGATCTGGGCGGCGGCACCTTTGATGTCTCCATCATCGAGATCGGCGACGGCGTGATCGAGGTGTTATCGACCTCCGGCGACAACCGTCTGGGCGGCGATGACTTTGACCAGAAGATCACGGATTACATGATCTCCGAGTTTAAGAAGATGGAGGGCGTGGACCTCTCCGGCGACAAGATGGCGCTTCAGAGATTAAAAGAGGCCGCTGAGAAGGCGAAAAAGGAGCTGTCCTCCGCGACCACCACAAACATCAACCTCCCGTTCATCACGGCGACGGCTGACGGCCCGAAGCACTTTGAGATGAACCTGACCAGAGCAAAGTTCGACGAGCTGACCCGCGATCTGGTTGACCGCACTACGATTCCGGTACAGAATGCGCTGAAAGACGCAGGACTGGTTGCCTCGGATCTGGGACAGGTGCTGCTGGTAGGCGGTTCCACCCGTATCCCGGCGGTACAGGATAAGGTAAAATCCCTGACCGGCAAAGAGCCCAGCAAATCGCTGAACCCGGATGAGTGCGTTGCGATCGGCGCTTCCATTCAGGGCGGCAAGCTTGCCGGCGACGCGGGCGCAGGTGAGGTTCTGCTGCTGGATGTCACACCGCTTTCCCTCTCCATTGAGACCATGGGCGGCGTTGCGACCCGTCTGATCGAGCGGAACGCTACGATCCCGACCAGAAAGAGCCAGATTTTCTCCACCGCGGCTGACAACCAGACCGCTGTTGATATCAACGTTGTACAGGGCGAGCGTCAGTTTGCCAGAGACAACAAGTCCCTCGGCCAGTTCCGTCTTGACGGGATTCCGCCTGCACGGCGCGGCGTTCCGCAGATCGAAGTTACGTTTGATATCGATGCCAACGGCATCGTGAACGTATCCGCCAAGGATCTGGGCACCGGCAAGGAGCAGCACATCACGATTACCGCGGGCTCCAATATGTCCGACGACGACATTGAGAAGGCAGTCAAAGAAGCTGCGGAGTTTGAGACGCAGGATAAGAAGAGAAAGGATGCCATCGACGCGCGGAACGATGCGGACTCCATGGTATTCCAGACGGAGAAGGCATTGGAGGAGGTCGGTGACGGCATCTCCGCATCCGAGAAGGCATCCGTACAGGCGGACATCGATGCGGTGAAAGCCATCCTTGAGAAGTACCCGGAGGCAGACCAGATGTCCGATGCGGATCTGGATGAGCTGAAGGCGGCAAAAGAGAAGCTGATGAACGGCGCACAGCAGGTCTTCCAGAAGATGTATGAAAAGGCACAGGCCGCACAGGGGGCAGCCGGTCCGGATATGGGCGGCTACCAGCAGGCAGGCCCTGACGCGGGCAGCTATCAGCAGAGCGGCGGCGCAGATGACGATGTTGTGGACGCCGACTACAAGGAAGTTTAATTTTTAAGAAACAGGATTTCTTCACCACTGCACCAGGGGAACCCATCTCTCCTGGTGCGTTGGTGGGTTTTGGAGCATGAAAAAGAATACAAGGGAAGTTGAGTGATATGGCAGAACAGAAACGAGATTATTATGAGGTTCTCGGCGTTGACCGTCAGGCGGACGACGCCACCATCAAAAAGGCATACCGTAATCTGGCAAAAAAGTATCATCCGGATGCGAATCCGGGCGATAAAGAGGCGGAAAAAAAGTTTAAGGAAGCTTCTGAAGCCTATGCCGTTTTAAGCGACTCTGAGAAGAGACGCCAGTATGACCAGTTCGGACACGCCGCGTTTGACGGCAGCGGTGCGGGCGGCGGAGGGTTTGATTTCTCCGGTATGGACTTCGGAGACATGTTCGGCGATATTTTCGGCGACTTTTTCGGCGGTTCACGAAGAGGATCGGCAAACAGCGGGCCGATGAAGGGAGCCAATATCCGGACCAGCGTCCGCATTTCATTTGAGGACGCGATCTTCGGTTGTGAGAAGGAGATTGAGCTGACGCTGAAGGATGAGTGCGGGAATTGTCACGGTACCGGCGCAAAGCCGGGGACATCGCCTGAGACCTGCCCTAAGTGCGGCGGCAAGGGAAAGGTGGTTTTCTCTCAGCAGTCCCTCTTTGGAATGGTGCAGAATGTGCAGACCTGCCCGGACTGCCGCGGCACGGGAAAGATTGTAAAGGACAAGTGCCCGGACTGCCGCGGTACGGGATACATCTCCAGCCGGAAGAAGATCAAGGTGACGATTCCTGCCGGCATCGACAACGGACAGAGCGTCCGCATCCGCGACAAGGGAGAGCCCGGAAGCAACGGCGGACCGCGCGGCGACCTGCTGGTGGAGGTTGTGGTTTCACGGCATCCCGTGTTCACGAGGGAGGATATGAATATCTTTTCCACCGCGCCGATCTCCTACGCACAGGCAGTGCTGGGCGGCGAGGTCCGGATCAGCACCGTGGACGGCGATGTGGTGTATGAGGTGAAGCCCGGCACGCAGACCGATACGAGGATTCGCCTGAAAGGCAAAGGCGTGCCGTCCCTGCGGAACAAAAATGTCCGCGGCGACCACTATGTGACGCTGGTGGTGCAGGTGCCGACGACCCTGTCGGCGGAGGCGAAGGAGGCGCTTCGGGCATACGATGCGCTGTCCGGGGATTCCCTCGCGAAGGGAGCCAGCGAACCGGTGAAGCATGAAAAAGGCAGAAAAAAGGGGTTCTTTAATAAGAATCAGGATTAAATTGATCAATCTGTGAACGGAGGTGTGCGGTATGGGGATTTATCTGAATCCGGGCAACGAAGCATTTAAAATGATTCGGAAGCGGACTTATGTTGATAAGACGGGATTGATCGATTATCTTAACTCAGTTATGGATACATCGTTCCGGATGACATGCTTCAGCCGCCCGCGGCGTTTTGGAAAGTCGTTTGCGGCACAGATGCTGTGTGCCTATTATGACAGGAGCTGTGATTCCGGGGCGCTGTTTGAGGGATTGGAAATTTCAAAAAAAGACTCCTTCAGGGAGTATCTGAATAAGTATGATGTGATTTATCTCGATATTACACTGTTCACTTCAAACTATACTGATGTCACAAAGGTAGTACAGACGATTCAATTGGAAGTAATCGATGAGTTGAAACAGGAGTATCCGGAGTTTGTTAAGAAAAACGAAACCGTTCTTGTGAATGCTCTGTTTGGAGTACAGCAAGGGACAAGAAGAAAATTTTTTGTCATCATTGACGAGTGGGACGCCCTGTTCCGCGAGGCGAAGAATAATGAGGCAGTACAGAAGGAATATGTACAGCTGATGAGAGGGCTTTTTAAGGGCGGCCCGGTTACATCGCAGACGATCGCTGGGGCGTATATCACCGGCATTTTGCCGATCAAAAAGTACGGAACCCAGTCCGCAATGACGGATTTTATAGAATATACGATGACAAGCCCGGCGAAGCTGGTTCCGTATGTCGGATTTACGGAGTCTGAGGTGAAGGCACTCTGCCAGAATAGCTCTATGGATTTTGAAGATATGCAGAAGTGGTATGACGGATATTCCTTCAGCCGTCTCAAGCATGTCTATAATCCAAACTCCGTGATGAGAGCGCTGCAGAGCGAGGAGTTCCAGAGCTACTGGACGACATCGGAGGCCTACGAGTCCCTGGCGGATTATATTTCGATGAATTTCGACGGCCTGAAGGATGCGATTACCTCCATGCTCGGCGGAAACGAGGTGCGGGTCAGGATCGGAACCTTCCAGAATGATGTGACTTCTTTTAAGAATAAGGATGATGTTTTGACACTGCTGATTCATCTGGGGTATCTGGGTTACAATTCAGATACTCGTAAGGTGTTTATCCCAAACCGTGAGGTGGCAGATGCCTTTGCGGACGCGGTGAGCGGAGACGGCTGGGGAGAGCTTGGGAGACTGATACAGGACTCGGAGGATCTGTTGGACGCGACGATACAGGGAGACAGTGAAGCGGTCGCCGAGGCACTGGATCGGGTGCATGACCTGAACTCATCCGTGCTGCGCTATAATAACGAAGCGTCCCTGAGCGCTGCGGTGATGATCGCCTACTATACAGCGAGACGTTTTTATAAGATCGTGCCGGAGTTCCCTCAGGGGAAGGGATTTGCCGATCTGGCGTTTCTTCCGGCGAAGGGTTCAGACAAGCCGGCGATGCTTATAGAATTAAAATATGACAGATCCGCGGACAGCGCAATCCGCCAGATCAAAGAGAAGCGCTACGATGGGGATCTGAAGCAATACTTTGGTGAGCTGCTCCTCGTGGGGATCAATTACGATAAGAATGCAAAAGGAGCAGACGCAAAAAAACATACCTGCGTGATTGAACATGCCTGACATGAGAACATAGAGAAACCGCGGTATATTCAGTGAATGAATGGATATGCCGCGGTTTTTTTCGTCCACATTTTTCTTGAATCACTCTTAAATTTTCAAAAAAATATCCCATACCGCTGTAAAAAGTAGTACATAATATAAAAAACGAAGGATGGGAGGCATCAGATATGATGACAATTACGAGAGACAATATTAACGCATACAGGGAATTCCTGTGCGAAAACGAGAAATCGGCGTCTACCGTTGCGAAATATACGGCGATCGTCGAAGGACTTTCTTCTTATTTGAATGGGAGAGCAATTACAAAACAGGAAATTCTCTCCTACCGCGAGCGCCTGTTGCAGACGCGGACGCCGCAGACGGTCAACGGCGCATTATCTGCAATCAACAGCTTCCTCACTTACATCGGATTGGAGTCGGCGAAGGTGCGTTTCCTGAAGATTCAGCACAAGGCGTTCGCGGAGGAGAAAAAAGAAATCAGCATGGAGGAGTACCGCCGTCTTCTGAACGCTGCGAGAGAATCAGGAAACGAACGGCTCTGGCTGCTCATTCAGACGCTGGCGGGAACCGGCATCCGCATCAGCGAGCACGCCTACATCACAGTGGAGGCGGCAAAGAGCGGACGCGCCCAGATCCGCCTGAAAGGGAAATGCCGCGTCATCCTGATTCCTGAGGAGCTGCGCGGACACCTGCTCGCTTATGCAGAGGAGCATGGGATCGAAAACGGGCCGATTTTCTGTACAAAGAAAGGGAAGCTGCTGGACCGCTCCAACGCATGGCGTGAGATGAAACGTCTCTGTGCCGCGGCAGATGTCGATCCGGACAAGGTCTTCCCGCACAACTTCCGCCACCTCTTCGCCCGACAGTTTTACAAGCAGGACCGTGATCTGGCACGGCTGGCGGATGTCATGGGACACAGCCGGATCGAGACGACGCGGCTCTATGTGGCGGTGAGCGCCACGGAGCATGAAAAAGTGTTAAACCGTATGGGAATGGTGATGCCCGCATGGAAAAGACAAAAAACAAGACAACAGATTGCTTCATCTGTTGTCAAAAGGGCAGTATGATACCCTCTCTTAAAT
>JAJPYF010000104.1 GCA_021205085.1 Clostridiales bacterium
TCTCTTGTGACTAGAAAGACGAATGATATCGTCCAGGTGCAGAATTTTGCTTCCGTATTTTTTCGTGGTCTGATCCGTATGTCCATGCTGATGTTCGGCAGTGTGATCTGCATGTTTCGCCTGAATCATGATTTCGGCATAGCAGTGTTGTGTGTGCTCCCTTTTATAGTGGGGTGTATGATAATCTGTCTGTATCGGGCAAATCCGATGTTTGCAAAATTGCAGTCACAGCTTGACGGTGTCAACGCTATTTTGCAGGAAGATATTTCAGGCATCCGTATCATCAAAGCCTGTGTAAAGGAAGGGTTTGAAAAGAAACGTTTCGGAGAGGCAAACGACAGCCTGACGGGGATCCAGTTGGCTGTATTGATCATTTTTGCGTTTATGGATCCGGTTGTAAATGCACTGATGTATCTTGGCGTGGCAGTGATTCTTCTGATCGGTTCCCGTGAAATCGGAGGCGGCCTTGTTACGCCGGGGACGATTATGGCAGCGATTACCTATACGACGCAGCTTTTAAGCGGTATACATATGCTGACCATGCTGTTTCAGAATATCTCCAGAGGCTACGTTTCGTGGAAAAGAGTAAAAGAAGTGCTGTTGACGGAGCCGGAGCAGAAAAACGGTACATTTGAAGGAAGGACGGAAAAAAGCGGAGAAATTGAATTTAGGGAGGTTTCTTTTGCTTATCCGGGGAGCAACCGGATTGTGCTGAAAGGACTCAGCTTTTCCATACATAAAGGTGAAACTGTGGCGATTATGGGAGCAACCGGAAGCGGGAAAACAACGCTGGTTAATCTGATTCCGCGTTTTTATGATGCCGGATGCGGCACGGTGCTTGTCGACGGTCGGGATGTTCGGGAGTATGATATGCGGGTGTTGCGGTCTAAGATTGCCGTGGTTTCTCAGAAAGCGGAGCTCTTTGCCCTGTCGGTCAAAGATAATCTGAGGTGGGGAGAGCCGGATGCGGATGAAAAATCTGTAAAATCTGCCGCTGCCATTGCGCAGGCAGATGAGTTTATTTCAAAGCTTCCGGGCGGTTATAATACGATGGTGGCTGAGCGGGGCAGCAGTTTGTCCGGCGGACAGAAACAGCGGATTTCCATTGCGAGGGCAGTGTTAAAGTCTGCGGAAATCCTTATTTTTGATGATGCGACGAGTGCGCTGGATCTTCGGACAGAGAAGAATCTTTATGATGCACTGCAACAAGAAAATCCTGAGAGTACGAAAATCATTGTCGCACAGCGAATTGCTTCGGTTCGTCATGCCGATAGGATCATTGTTTTGGAAAAGGGAAGAATTTCTGCGGTTGGAACGCACGAGGAACTTATGAATATGAGCCCGGTTTATCAGGATATTTATTCTTCACAGATGGCAGAGGGGGCGGCATGACATGGACAGACAGGAAAATCGAGAGAGGACGGCAGAGCAAAGTGTCAACAAAATGAGCCGTGCAAACCGGTTTGCCGAGGCGGAGCATGCGCAGAATGCCGGAGCAACGCTTGCTCGAATCGTGATGTATTTTGCGAAAGAAAAGGGAATGGTCTTTTTCCTGTTTTTCGTTGTTGTTTTTGGTACGGTTTGCGGCATTTTTGCTCCAAGCCTGCAGAGCAGGGTAATTGATATTATTGCGGGGACAGAAATCGGGAATTTTAAACAAACGCTTCTTTTGATGTTCGTTTTATATCTTTTGTATAGTGCGGCACAACTCGTGCAGGGGATTATCAGTGCACGGCTCAGTCAGCATATTGTCAGGCGGATGCGCGGGGAGCTGTTTGATAAGATTGTAAGTCTGCCGATTCAGTATCTTGACACGCATTCTCACGGTGACATAATGAGCCGGATGACAAACGATATCGAAAACATATCCACTGTTATTTCACAATCGCTACCGTCTCTGTTTTCTGGGATTTTGATGGTCGCCGGTACGGCCTCAATTATGATATGGTATTGCTGGCAACTGGCTCTTTTAAGTATAGCGTCGGTTTTTCTGACATTGTTTGTCACAAGACTTCTCTCGGGAAAAGTGCGTAAATATTCTCGGCAGAGACAGAAAATTCTCGGAAATCTGAATGGTACGGTAGAAGAGATGGTGTCCGGATATCGCACGGTGGTTGCTTATAACCGTCAGGATATTACAAAAGAAGAATTTTATGAGACTGCTGATTCTCTGACAAAGGCAGGGATCCGGACGGATGCTTTGAGCGGCATTATAGGGCCGATTATGAATTGCATTGGTAATATCGGATTTGTGGTTGTTGCGGCCTTTGGCGGATATTTTTCTGTTAAAGGATTGATTTCCGTTGGCGTGATTTCCGCATTCATTGTTTATGCAAAACAGTTTAGCCGTCCGATTAATGAGATTGCACAGATTTACGGACAATTTCAGACGGCGATTGCCGGGGCAGAACGGGTGTTTGCGCTATTGGATGAGGAAGAGGAGGATCTGGCGGGAGATTTGCTGCCAGGGGAAGAAGCCGCGGAGGTGACCTTTTACAATGTGAATTTTTCCTATGAAAAGGGAACGCCTGTGATTCGGGATTTTTCACTGACAGTTCCCTCCGGGAAAAAAGTGGCTCTTGTGGGTGCGACCGGAAGCGGAAAAACAACGGTTGTCAATCTTTTGATGCGTTTTTATGATATTGAAAGCGGCGAAATCAAAATCAATCATCAGAATATCCGGAATATCGCGCGGCAGAGCTTGCGCAAAGATGTGGCAATCGTGCTGCAGGATACGGTTTTATTTTCTGATACGATTCGCAATAATCTGAAGTATGCGAATGAAGATGCTTCAGATGAAGACGTGGAAAGAGCGTTGGCACTCAGTCACTGTGAGGAGATGGTTCGTCTGTTGCCGGACGGCGTCGATACTGTTCTGACCGATTCCGGTGAAAATATCAGCAGAGGACAGCGTCAGCTTCTCGCCATTGCCCGTGCATTCGTAGCAGATCCGCAGATTTTGATTTTGGATGAGGCGACATCCAATGTGGATACTCGTACAGAGAAGGCAATTCAGGATGCAATGCAGCACATTATGAGGGATCGCACCAGTATTGTCATCGCACACCGGATTTCTACAATCCGGGATTCCGATCTTATCGTTGTGATGGATCACGGGAAAATTGCGGAAATCGGAAATCATGAGGATCTGCTTGCAAAAAAAGGGAAATATTATGAGCTTTATCTTACACAATATGCGGGAATTGCGACATGATTTTCAGGGCTGGTTTGAGATATTTTTATTTTCTCTTGAGAGTTATTTGTCGTTGGAGTAGAATGGTAGCAGATTGCGGAGGTGATTTCCCATGCGGCAAATGGAATTTAAGATGGAGCGGACCGGTCTTCTGAAGGAGGGAGATATCCTTCCGGTCACGGAGAGCCGCCTGCCCGACACATGGTATTACACGTTGGGGAAGTCCTATGCCATGTCGGCCAACTACTCTTTTCGCGAGCGACTGAAGTCCACGGAGGGAAAAGTGGTCGAGATCAGGGAGACCCCGCGGGGATATTATGTTACGGTCGAGTTTGATGAATAGATGAACAATAACGAGAAACGGAGCGAACCATGAGCGTCGTAGCAACCAGTGTTTTTATCCTTTTTGCCCTGATTTTTCTGGGCTATTTTATCGGAAAAGGGGGCATTATCCACAAGGACAGCATCCCGGATCTGTCGAATCTCGTCCTGATGGTCACAATGCCGGCGACCGTATTCTGCTCGATCATCGACCAGCAGGGCAAGACCAGCTCCAGCCCCTACTGGCAGATCATCGTGGGCGTTGCTCTTTTGCAGGTGCTATCCGGCCTGCTGATGTTTCTTCTGGTAAAACTGATCCGCGTGCCTGAGCAGGACCAGGGAGTCTGGATCTACAGCGCTATGCTGGCAAACAACGGTTTCATGGGACTGCCGCTGGCACTCTCGGTCTTCGGCAGCGAGGGCATGTTTCTGATGGCGCTCGGCAACGTGATCACGAACCTGCTGATTTTCTCGGTCGGAATCAAGCTGCTGACATGGCACTATGATATCAAAGACCGGATCAGTCTTCGAAAAATGCTTGTAAACAACATCAACATTGCCGTGGTGGTCGGCTTTGTGTTTTTATTAGGTAAGATTCCTGTCCCGGATATCGTGGATCAGCTTTTGGGCTATCTCTCGAATATCACGAGCGGCCTCTCCATGCTGGTGGTGGGACTGTCGCTCTCCCGTCTGGCTTTCCGTGAGGTGTTTCAGGACAAAAAAATGTTTCTGCTGGCGGCGATTCGTTTGATTGCGATCCCGTTGATTGTCATCGCCGTGCTTGCGGTGCTTCCGTTTGAGATGGACGAGCTGACGAGGGATATCCTGATTCTGACGGCGGTGCTGCCGACCTCCTCGGCGCAGTCCATGATCACGGAGCAGTACCATACCAACACGACGGCGGCCGGGCGGGCGGTGTTTATCACAACATTGTTCAGCGTGGTCACGGTTCCGCTGATCATGGCGTTCGCGCTGTAGGTTGCAGATGTTTTGGCGGCAGAAAAAAATTTAAAGAAACTGTGGATTTATTTCCGCCGGATATGTATAATGAAAAGGTATTTTTAAAATTTCATGAGTCAATGATTTAGGGAGGAAGAGTCTATGGCGGTAAAATACGTTTTTGTGCTCGGAGGCGTGGTCTCCGGTCTGGGGAAAGGCATCACGGCTGCATCTCTGGGACGTCTGCTGAAGGCGCGGGGCTACAAGGTGACGATGCAGAAGTTTGACCCGTATATCAATATTGACCCGGGCACGATGAACCCGATTCAGCACGGGGAGGTCTTTGTCACGGACGACGGCGCGGAGACCGATCTGGATCTGGGACATTATGAGCGTTTTATCGATGAGAGCCTGAGCAAAAAGTCCAATGTCACCACCGGAAAGGTGTACTGGACGGTGCTGCAGAAGGAGCGCCGCGGCGATTACGGCGGCGGCACGGTTCAGGTGATTCCTCATATTACAAACGAGATCAAGAGCCGTTTTTACCGCGACTACACGACCGATGAGACGAAGATCGCCATCATCGAGGTGGGCGGCACCGTCGGAGATATCGAGGGGCAGCCGTTCCTGGAGGCGATCCGCCAGTTCCAGCACGAGGTCGGCCACGAGAACGCCATCATCATCCATGTGACGCTGGTCCCGTATCTGCGGGCTTCCGGCGAGCTCAAGACCAAGCCGACACAGATGAGCGTCAAGGAGCTGCAGGGGATGGGGATCCAGCCGGATATCATTGTCTGCCGCACGGAGCATGAGCTGGAAAAGGGCATCAAGGAAAAAATCGCTCTCTTCTGCAACGTCCCAAAGGATCAGGTGCTGCAGAACCTGGATGTGGAGTATCTCTACGAGGCGCCGATCGCGATGGAGCAGGAGCATCTGGCGGAGGTGGCCTGCAGCTGTCTGAATCTGCCCTGCCCTGAGCCGGATCTGACGGACTGGAACGAGATGATCGACGCGCTGCGGCATCCAACCGGCGAGGTGGAGGTCGCGCTGGTCGGCAAATACATTCAGCTTCACGACGCGTATATTTCCGTTGTTGAGGCGTTGAAGCACGGCGGCATCGCCAACCATGTGTCGGTGAACATCCGCTGGGTGGATTCGGAGCTGGTTAATGAGGAGAATGTGGACGAGGTTCTGTCCGGTGTGCAGGGCATTCTGGTGCCGGGAGGCTTCGGCGACCGCGGCATCGACGGCAAGATCGTCGCGATTCGGTACGCGAGGGAGAACAAGATCCCGTACCTCGGACTTTGTCTGGGGATGCAGCTGGCGATCGTGGAGTTTGCGCGCCGCTGCTGCGGCCTGGAGGATGCGCACAGCATTGAGCTGAATCCCTCTACCCGCTATCCGGTCATCGCGCTGATGCCGGACCAGGACGGTGTGGAGGACATCGGCGGCACGCTTCGCCTCGGCTCCTATCCCTGCATATTAGATAAGAACAGCAAGGCGTACACGGTGTACGGATCCGAGACGATCCATGAGCGCCACCGCCACCGCTATGAGGTAAACAACGATTATCGTGCGATTCTGACCGAGCACGGCCTGAATC
>JAJPYF010000115.1:0-20376 GCA_021205085.1 Clostridiales bacterium
TAACTACACGGGTTTTTCGCTGTTACGGCGTAGTCCCGTGAATAATTCAGGTTAAATATTCAGGCTCCATCTCTCTACAACCACTTTTCAGGGATTGAGGAAATTAACAATGCCATCGCTATACAGATTGAATCCGACCTGAATCAGGTTCTGCTTCGATCCATACAAAACAAAAACAAGGACGACGCAATACGGGCGCTTGGGCATGCACAGCTATGTTTTGCCTGTGAACATCCGGAACTTTACCGTGTAATTATTGCTCTCCCACAACTTAAACATCCATCCGCAAAACAGGCAGCTGCAGAAACTGCCTTTCCTGCTTACTCTATAATTCATCAATATGATTTGGATGAAAATACTGTTATCCATCTCCACCGTATGTTTCGAAGCATGCTTCATGGTTTTATCACACTTAGCCAGGCAGGATATTTGACACACAGGGAACTGACAACCGAAGAAAGTTTTTCAGCTTCCTTAGAATATTTTATACAATTGATTCATGTCCTGGAAAACAAAAAGGAGGAAAACTGATAGCGTATGCTCAAAGCTATCTGCAATATTTCGATGAATCACAACGTATATTTTCCCCTGATACTGTTCCCTGCATTCACAGATTGCCGCAAGAATATCCGATGTCTGAACACGCACTTCCAGCACTGTCACCGAATCCGCCACTTGCATCAATTCCATGAATGTACCGCCTCTGGCTATGATTGCCCCATACCCTTCTCCGCACAACCGTCGATACTCTGACCGTATCCGGGATGTATCAATCATTTGAGGAACCACTATTCCATTCGTCACATCTTCTTCCAGTATATGACTAATAATTGATATTACCTCCTGAGAAGGTACAATATACGCAATTTTCTCCATTTCACAAATCCCTCCTAATTTAAAAGTTGCTTCACAATTGCTACTTTTATACTGTACCCCATATTGGAATAAACCCCGCGGCGATTCAGGCTCACCGCGGGGTTCATCTTATAATATTTCAAAAGTCAAAAAGCATTACTTGTTGGCGATTGCCTTTTTGATCTCCTCTGTGAGAAGCGGGACGATCTTGTTCAGGTCGCCGACGAGGCCGTAATCGGCCACATCAAAAATCGGAGCGTCCTCGTCCTTATTCACTGCAATGATAAGGTCGGACTCTTCCATACCGGCCACATGCTGGATGGCTCCGGAGATACCGATTGCAAAATACACTTTCGGGCGGACTGTCTTACCGGTCTGTCCGACCTGAAGGTCTTTCGGCTTCCAGCCGCTGTCTACCACCGCACGGGAGCAGGACACGGTGCCGCCGACCACTTCCGCCAGATCCTCGAGAAGCTTGAAGTTCTCCGGAGAACCGACACCGCGGCCGCCGGAAACCAGGATCTTCGCATCCTGAATGTCAACGACATCCGCGACATTCTTGACGATCTCCAGAATCTCCACATACTTGTTGTCCGGGGTGAATCCGGGGTTGTACTCCACAACATCCGCCTTTGCGCCCTCGATGGGAGCGATCTTCTGCATAACGCCGGGGCGAACCGTCGCCATCTGCGGACGGTTGTCCGGGCAGGCGATCGTCGCGATTGTGTTGCCGCCGAAAGCAGGACGGGTCATGAGCAGCTGATTGTGCTTCTGCTCCTTGCCCGGCATCGCCACAAGCGGGAAATCACCGATTGCGAGGGATGTGCAGTCCGCAGTCAGGCCGGTCTGTACACGGGCGGATACGCGGGGGCCAAGGTCACGGCCGATCGCAGTTGCTCCGACCAGCATGATCTCCGGTTTGAACTCATTGATCACAGATGCCAATGCATGGGTATACGGCTCTGTCCGGTATACCTCCAGCTCCTTGTCGTCCACCACGATCACTTTATCTGCGCCGTAAACGGCCAGCTGATCTGCCAGATTCTTCACATTATATCCGATCAAGACGGCGACAACCTTCTCGCCCAGATCGTTTGCCAGATTTTTCGCCTCGCCCAGAAGCTCCAGCGCAATCGGGCTGATCTCATTATCTACCTGCTGAGCAAATACATACACGTCTTTGTACTGCTCGATTAAGGATTGTTCCATTGCTGCCATTGTAATCTCTCCCTTCTTTTATAAGCCGCAGACGTGCTTCTCTGTCATCTTGCCGATCAGATAAGCGACAGCTTCTTCTGTGTCAAGAGCCACCTTCTCACCGGCGCCCTTGCGGACCTTGTCGGATGCCTTCGCGATCTTAGTCGGGGATCCTGCCAGACCGATGTTGGCGTCGTCCAGTGTCTCCAGATCTGCTCTGCCCCATGTGGTAATCTCGGCATCGCATGCGTCAAAGATTCCGCCCGGAGTCATATATCTCGGCTCGTTCAGCTCGGAGAGGCAGGTGATCAGGCAGGGCATCTTCGCCTTCAGCATATGATATCTGTCGTCAAACTGACGCTGTACGATCACGGAATCGCCGTCGATCTTGATATCCTGTGCATAAGAGATAACCGGAATGTTCAGGTGCTCGGAAATCTGCGGGCCGACCTGTGCGGTATCACCGTCAATCGCCTGACGGCCGGTGATGATCAGGTCATAGTCAAGCTTGCGGACAGCCGCTGCCACTGTGGAAGAGGTCGCCCATGTATCCGCACCGCCAAGGACACGGTCTGTAACCAGAACAGCCTTGTCTGCGCCCATAGCCAGCGCTTCACGCAGCGCGTCGGCCGCCTTCGGAAGACCCATGGTAACGACTGTCACTTCTGCGCCGTACTGATCCTTTAACCGCAGAGCCGCCTCCAGGCCTGCCTTGTCATCCGGGTTCATAATCGTGAGCATCGCTGCTCTGTTTAAAGTTCCGTCCGGATTGAACTGAACTCCACCTGCTGTATCAGGTACCTGTTTGATACAAACAACTACTTTCATCATTCACTCCTCCTACTTTAACAGATTGCCGGAAATGACCATACGCTGAACTTCACTGGTTCCCTCGTAGATCTCCGTGATCTTGGCATCGCGCATCATGCGCTCCACATCGTACTCTCTGATATAACCATAACCGCCGTGCAGCTGTACGCACTTGGTGGTGACTTCCATCGCAACCTCAGCCGCCATCAGCTTCGCCTGCGCAGCCTCGACCGAATAGGAGACCTTCGCGCCGGCCTGGTACTCATCCTTCTTGAGCGCAGCCTTGTAAACCATCAGCTTTGCCGCCTCGACCTTTGTCGCCAGATCAGCCAGTACAAACTGTGTATTCTGGAACTGGGCAATGCTTCTGCCGAACTGCTTTCTCTCTTTTACATAAGCAATGGTAAGGTCCAAAGCACCTTCCGCAATGCCGAGAGCCTGTGCAGCGATACCGATACGTCCGCCGTCCAGCGTATGCATCGCGATACCGAAGCCCTTCCCTTTCTGGCCAAGCAGATTACCCTTCGGAATACGGCAGTCAGTGAAAATCAGCTCATAGGTGGAAGAACCGCGGATACCCATCTTTTTCTCCTTCACGCCAAAGGAAAATCCGGGGGTTCCCTTCTCAACGATGAATGCAGAGATCTCTTTCTGTACTCTGCCGCGCTTCTCGATCTTGCCCGTAACAGCAATCACGATATAGACATCCGCTTCTTTTCCGTTCGTGATAAAGCACTTGGAACCGTTAATCACCCACTCATCGCCGTCCAGAACCGCCTTGGTCTGCTGACCCTGCGCATCCGTACCAGCGCCGGGCTCTGTCAGTCCGAACGCGCCCAGCTTTTTGCCGCTGGCCAGATCCGGGATATATTTGTCAATCTGCTCCTGTGTGCCATAGGTCAGAATCGGGTCAATGCACAGAGAGGTATGCCCGGAAACGATAACCGCCGTAGTAGCACAAACTTTTGCCAGCTCCTCTATGCAGATCGCATAGGTGAGGATATCGCAGCCCTGTCCGCCATACTCTTTTGATACGGGGATACCCAGGAAACCGTATTTTGCCATTTTATCAACGGTCACTCTGGGGAATGTTTCCGTCTCATCTACTTCCTGAGCGAGAGGTTTTACTTCATTCTGTGCGAATTCTCTGAAAAGGTCTCTGGCCATTTCATGTTTCTTGTCTAATCCGAATTCCATTTCATTCTCCTCCACTTAAAATAATCTATTTGCTGTAGTCATAGAAACCGATACCGGTCTTGCAACCGAGCTTGCCCGCACGCACCATCTTGCGAAGGAGCGGAGCCGGACGGTACTTCGGATCGCCGGTCTCGGCAAAAATAACTTCCATGACCGCCAGGCAGATATCAAGGCCGACATAGTCGCCGAGCTGCAGCGGACCCATGGGATGGTTGGCGCCGAGCTTCATGGCCGTATCGATGTCCTCTACGCTGGCAACTCCTGCCTCATACACGCAGATCGCCTCGTTGATCATCGGGATCAGAATCCTGTTTACCGCAAATCCGGCAGCCTCATTGATCCGGACCGGAGTCTTGCCGATGGATTTGGAGATGTCGATAATCGTTTCGCGCAGCTCATCCGGTGTATTCGCTCCCTGAATAACCTCGATCAGTTTCATGACCGGTGCCGGGTTAAAGAAGTGCATGCCGATCAGCGGACGGTCAAGGCCTGCTCCGATCTCCGTGATGGAAAGAGAAGAGGTGTTGGTAGCAAAAATGCAGTCCGCCGGAACAATATCCTGCAGCTCCTTAAATGTCTGCTTTTTGACATCCATCACTTCCAGGGCAGCCTCAACAATCAGATCCGCGTCTGTGCAGATCTCCTTGGTGCCTGTCGTGATCTTTGCCAGGATCGCATCGGCACTTGCCTGCTCCATCTTGCCCTTTGCAACGCGCTTCTCAAAGCCCTTCGCGATCTTGTTCTTGCCGTTTGCCGCGAATTCGTCATTAATATCGCACAGATAAACCTCATATCCCTCTGTCTGGGCAAATGCCTGTGCAATACCGGATCCCATTGTACCTGCGCCGATAACTCCAACCTTCATGATAGTTCCTCCTTTTAATATACTTTTATGTGAAATACAAACCCCGTCTGCGATGTTTGTTATAATTTTAACTATCCTTTCCCTGAAAAAGGCTCCGCCTCCGCGGAGCCTTTTCCCGGATCATTATCATCGTCTTTTGAGATTCATAGATCAATCCTGTTTAATTATTTTACGCTTCCTTCTTTACGATGGTCGCGCAGCCCATGCCGCCGCCGATGCACAGTGTAGCCAGTCCGTATGTAACGTCTCTGGTCTGCATTGCATGAAGCAGGGTGACAAGGATACGGCAGCCGGATGCTCCAACCGGATGTCCAAGGGCGATCGCACCGCCGTTGACATTCAGGATATCGGAGCTGAAGCCAAGCTCTTTCTGAACCGCTACGGACTGAGCCGCAAACGCCTCGTTTGCCTCGATCAGGTCGATGTCGCCCATCTCAAGACCGGCGATCTTTAATGCCTTGCGTGTAGCCGGAACCGGACCAATGCCCATGATCTTCGGATCGCATCCGCCGAGAGCACCGGATACGAAGGTAGCCATCGGCTTAATGCCAAGCTCCTCAGCCTTCTCCGCGCTCATCACGACAACCGCAGCCGCACCGTCGTTGATGCCGGAAGCGTTGCCCGCTGTGACAAGACCGCCCTCTTTGCCGGAGCAGCATTTTAACTTCGCAAGGGACTCTGCAGTGGTGCCCGGACGAGGTCCCTCATCCTTCGTGATCATAACGGTCTCTTTCTTGACCTTGACCGGAACCGGAACGATCTCAGCGTCAAACGCGCCGGACTTCTGCGCTGCTTCAGCCTTCTGCTGGGAAGCCGCTGCGAATGCATCGAGCTCCTCACGGGTCAGTCCCCACTGATCGCAGATATTCTCTGCAGTCACCATCATATGATAGTTGTTAAATGCTTCCCAAAGAGCATCGTTCACCATGGTATCAATGATAGTGCCGTTGTTCATTCTGTAACCGAAACGTGCCTTCATCACCGCATACGGAGCCATGGACATGTTCTCCATACCGCCGGCCACCACGATGTCAGCCTGTCCGGCCATAATCATGTTCGCAGCCTCGTTCACGCACTTCAGACCGGAACCGCAGACTACATTCAGCGTGAATGCCGGAACGGTATCCGGAACACCTGCTTTGATGGATGCCTGACGCGCAACGTTCTGTCCCTGACCTGCCTGAATAACACAGCCCATCATAATCTCGTCAACCTGATCCGCAGTAATTCCGGCTCTGTTGATCGCCTCTTTGATCACGATGGAACCCAACTCGACAGCCGGAGTGTTACCGAACTGTCCGCCCATTTTGCCGATTGCAGTACGGCAGGCGCTTACGATTACAACTTTCTTTGCCATTGTCTTTTCTCCTTTTGACTTTTTGAAATATTATTTGCGGCGTTCAGAGAACCAACGCCCCAGATAAAGCTATTTTAGCACTTTCTGAAATATTTATCAATGGGTGTACGCCATCTTTTTGTGTTCTTTTTATGTTTCTTTTGTCAAATATCTGCTCCGACTGGAGATTATGTATAGAACTGATTGTCGCGCTCTTTCAACGCATAGGCAATATTGATGGCATGGTCGGAGCAGCGCTCCAAATCCGTGACAATATCGGAGAAAATAACGCCGCTGGTGGGATTGCACGCGGAGTTCATCAGGCGATCCACATGATTGTTGATGAGGATCTTCTGCAGGTCGTCCACGCGCGACTCGATTTCCTCCAGCCGGTCAATCTGCGAATAATCCTCCGTGGAGAAAATATCCAGCGCCAGCTGAACGGCCTCCATCGTGCTCCCCGTCATCTCCTTCAACTCGGAGACCGCCGCATCCGACAGGAAAATCTTCTTTGCGTGAAGCTCCTCCGAATACTCGCTAATGTTCAGTGCGTGCCCGGAGACCCGCTCAATATCCGTGATCGCGATGGTCATCATGGAAATGCGTTTCATATGGTTTTTCGAAAGGTCAAAACGCCGCAGCGCGATCATCTGATCTGAGATCGCGTGATTCAGGATCGTCACCGTCTCATCGCGCTCGCGAATCTGCGCTGCCTGATCCTCATCATAATGGAAGAAACAGGCAATCGCCTCCTCCAGATTCTCCGCCGCAATCCGGCCCATCCGCGTGATCTCCAGCTGTGCCTGGCGGAGCATAAGAATCGTCGGCACCTTCGTGATGTTCGTCATGTATACCAGAGAGCGATCCTCCTGCCTCTTCGTCTCCTCCGGCTTCAACGGGATAATTTTATACGAAAGCGCGATAATCTGTTTTGTAAAGAAAAGCTCAATCGCCACGGCAATGATCGCAAAGATCGTATGGGTGTTGGCGATCTGACGGCCGATATCGTTCGGCGACAGAGACTGTATCCATGTCAGGATTCCCGGGAATACATTGATCAGAAGGATGATGATCCCTGCCCGAAATACATTGAACAGCAGGTTCAGGATCGCGGAACGCTTGCCGTTCCGGTTCGTGGTAAGGCTGGCCAGCAGGTTGGGCGTGACAGAGCCAATCGCCGCGCCGATGATCAGATATACAGCCATATCGTAGCTGAGCAGGCCCTGAATTGCAAAAGCCTGAAAGATAACGGTAGCCGAGGATGAGCTCTGCAGCAGCGCCGTAAACGCGATGCCGAACAGCAGCGCCAGCGCCGGATTGGAGAGCGCGGTGAGGAACTCAACGAACGCCGGCGTCTCCGCCAGCGGGGCGATGGCCTCCTTCATGATCGCGATTCCCTCAAAGAGCATGCCAAACCCCATAATAATGGAGCCGATGTGTTTCCAGAACCGCTTTTTGATAAACAGATACATGGCCGCGCCGAGAAACAAAAGCAGCGGCGTGACCGCGCCCAGATTAAAGGCCGTGATCTGCGCCGTGATCGTCGTACCGATATTCGCGCCCATGATGACACCGATCGCCTGAGACAGATTCATCATACCGGAGTTGACAAAGCCGATGACCATCACATCGGTAGCCGAAGAACTCTGGATCAGCATGGTCATACCCAGTCCGACCAGGACAGCAATGAATTTGTTCTTTGTGGCGTGCTCCAGAATCGTCTGGAGATTATCGCCGCAGGCATTCCGAAGGCCGCTGGACATAATCGTCATGCCGTATAAAAACAGTCCGACACCTCCGAGCAACGCAAATATACCTGTCACAGACATTGTCTTATCCTCCGTAGATCGCGACTCCATTGCCGCAATCAAAACCTATTCTAGCAGGATTTTTCCGGTTTGTCGCGCTTTTGTGAAAAAAATGTGAAATTTGAGAAAAATGCATGTAAATGCGAGAGAAAAAAGTTGGAAATTTCTCCGTTTTGACGGTGTACTGAAAACGCCCCGGCGATCGCCGGGGCGCTTTTTCTCAAAACAATTTTCACATCGTACCCGCGATGGCGTCCGCCAGCCGGTCAAGCTCCTCCATCTGATCCGTGCGCAGCGCGGATTTCAGCGTGACGCCCTCTTCCAGAACCGTCATATTCTTTAAGCCGCCGATGATCTCTTTCATCTGCCGTCCGCTGGTGGCCGCCCAGCTTCCGTTCTCTATAAAGGCAACCGTGCGGTTCTGCAGATTGTGCGATGCCAGATCACGCAGCAGCTCATCCATCGTGATGAAAATACCCGCGTTATAAGTCGTGGAAGTGAAGACCAGATGACTGTATTCAAACGCAACCGCCACAATCTCAGAGGAGGCGGTCACAGACACATCGAACATTTTCGTCCGGATCCCCTTGTCGCGAAGCTTGCAGGCCAGGATGTTCGCCGCATTCTCCGTATTGCCGTACACGGAGGCGTATGCGATCATCACGCCCGAAACCTCCGGTTCATACAGGCTCCACTGCTGATATTTCTCAACATACTTATCAATATCCCTGCGCCACACGAAGCCGTGCAGCGGGCAGAGCAGGTCGATCTCCGCCGCAGCCGCCTTTTTCAGAAGCGCCTGCACCTGCGCGCCGTATTTCCCGACGATGTTCGTGTAATATCTGCGCGACTCGCTCAGATAATCGGCAAAGAAATCCACCTCATCCGCGAACAGCGCACCGTTTAACGCGCCGAACGTGCCGAAGGCATCCGCGGAAAACAGGATCTTTGCCGCGGAGTCGTAGGTCACCATGACCTCCGGCCAGTGCACCATCGGCGCCATCATGAAGGTCAGCCTGTGCGCGCCTGTCTCCAGCACATCGTTCTCCTTCACGATCTGCACATTCATCTGAAAATCCTCGCCGAAGAACTGGTAAATCATGCCCTCGGTCTTTTTGTTGCAGACCACGGTCACATCCGGGTAGCGCAGCAGAATCCCGCCGAGCGTCGCCGAGTGATCCGGCTCCATATGGTGAATCACAAGGTAATCCAGCTTGCGCCCGGCCAGTGCATGGGAGACATTCTCGAAAAACACGGTGTCAACCGCCTTGTCCACGGTATCAAACAGAACCGTCTTTTCATCCAGCAAAAGATACGAATTGTAGGAAACTCCGTCCGGGACGGAATAAACACCCTCGAACATGGCGAGGCGGCGGTCGTCCCCTCCCACCCAGATCAGATCATCTGTTACTTTTCTTGTACAATACATAATTCTCTCACTTTCTATAGATTTTTCACTTTCGCGATGTCAATCATTGTCATCTCATCCCGCGCGGTCTCCAGCGAGAGCGCCAGCGCGTTTGCCGTATCCATGGAGGTCAGGCAGTGGACGCCGGTCTCGATCGCGTTCCGGCGGATGAGGAATCCGTCTCTGGTCTTATCGCGCCCCTGTGTCGGCGTATCGATGACCAGGTCGATCTTGTGCCCGAGAATCAGGTCCATGACGTTGGGGGATTCCTGCGAGATCTTATTGACCCAGAGAGCATTCACCCCGTGCTCCTGCAGGTACTTCGCGGTGCTGCGGGTCGCGTAGATGCGGTAGCCCAGCGCCTCAAAGCGCTTCGCCACGCCGACCGCCTCCGGCTTGTCCTTGTCATTGACCGTGATGATCATCTGCTTATACTTCGGCAGATGGATGCCCGCGCCGAGGAATGCCTTGTACAGCGCCTCATTGAAGGTCTTCGCAATGCCCAGACACTCTCCGGTCGATTTCATCTCCGGCCCCAGGCTGATCTCCGCGCCGCGGAGCTTCTCAAAGGAGAATACCGGCATCTTGATCGCCACATAATCCGCCTCCGGCGCGATATCGGTCGTATAGCCCATGCCGCGCAGGGTCTCGCCGAGAATCACCCGGGTTGCCAGATCCACAATCGGGATTCCGGTTACTTTGCTGATATACGGCACGGTGCGGGACGACCGGGGATTGACCTCGATCACATAAACCTCGCCGTTCATAACGATAAACTGTATGTTGATCAGTCCCACCACATGGAGCGCCTGCGCCAGCCGCTTCGTGTAGTCGACGATCACACGCTTCACCTCATCCGAGATCGTCGGTGCCGGGTAGACCGAGATGCTGTCGCCGGAGTGGACGCCGGTGCGCTCAATGTGCTCCATAATGCCCGGGATCAGGATATCCGTCCCGTCGCAGACCGCGTCAACCTCAATCTCCTTGCCCATCAGATATTTATCGATGAGGATCGGGTGATCCTGCGCGATCTTGTTGATATTATCAATAAACTCCACGATCTCGTCATCATTGAAGGCGATGTGCATTCCCTGTCCGCCGAGGACATAGGACGGCCGCACCAGCACCGGATACTCCAGACGGTTCGCAACCTCCTTCGCCTCCTGCGCGGTATAAACCGTACCGCCCGCCGCGCGCGGAATCTGTGTTTTCTGCAGAATCTGATCGAAGAGCTCACGGTCCTCCGCCGCATCCACATCCTCCGCCTTCGTTCCGAGGATGGGCACGCCCATCTTCATCAGATGCTCTGTGAGTTTGATGGCCGTCTGCCCGCCGAACTGCACCACCGCGCCGTCCGGCTTCTCCACGCGGACCACATTCTCCACATCCTCCGGCGTCAGCGGCTCAAAATAAAGCTTATCCGCGATGTCAAAGTCCGTGGATACCGTCTCCGGATTGTTGTTGATAATGATCGTCTCATATCCGGCTTTCGCAAAGGACCATGTGCAGTGTACCGAGCAGAAATCAAACTCAATGCCCTGTCCGATCCGGATCGGGCCGGAACCGAGGACCAGGATCTTTTTCCGGTCGGTCGCGCCGTCCGCCTCATCCTCCCCGTCGAAGTAGGAATAATAGTACGGCGTCGCCGCCGCAAACTCCGCCGCGCAGGTATCCACCATCTTAAAAGAGGCCGTGATGCCGTTCTCATAGCGCATATTTTTCACATAGGCTTCGCTCTTGCCGGTCAGCCGTGCGATCACCTTGTCCGGGAACTCGATCCGCTTCGCCTCTTTTAACAGCTCCACCGTCAGAGGCTCGCTGATCAGGCGCCGCTCCATCTCCGCGATGATGGCGATCTTGTCGATAAACCACCGGTCGATCTTCGTCAGCTCATAGATCGCATCGTAGGACATGCCGCGGTGGCAGGCCTCGGCGATGACCCAGATCCTGCGGTCATCCACCACCTTCAGCTTCTCAACCAGCTGATCGTAGGAGAGATCCCGGTACTCCATGGTAAACAGGCTGTCCACATTCTGCTCCAGAGAGCGGATGGCCTTCATCAGGGCGCCCTCGAAGTTCGTGCAGATGCTCATCACCTCGCCGGTCGCCTTCATCTGCGTGGTCAGCGTCCGCTTCGCCGTGATAAATTTATCAAAGGGGAGACGCGGAATCTTGACGACACAATAATCCAGCATCGGCTCGAAGCTGGCATAGGTCTTCTGCGTAACCGCATTTTTAATCTCGTCCAGCGTATAGCCGATCGCAATCTTCGCCGCCACCTTCGCGATCGGATAACCCGTCGCCTTGGAGGCCAGCGCGGAGGAACGGCTCACGCGGGGATTCACCTCGATGACACAGTATTCAAAGCTGTCCGGATGCAAGGCGTACTGGACATTACAGCCGCCGGTGATTCCCAGCTCCGTGATGATATTCAGCGCCGAGGAGCGGAGCATCTGATACTCCTTATCGCTCAGCGTCTGGGAGGGAGCCACCACGATGGAATCGCCCGTGTGGACACCCACCGGATCAATGTTCTCCATGTTGCAGACCGTGATGCAGTTGCCGGCAGCATCCCGCATCACCTCATACTCGATCTCCTTCCAGCCCGCGATGCAGCGCTCCACCAGCACCTCGCCGACGCGGCTTAAACGCAGACCGTTTGTCAGGATCTCGACCAGCTCCGCCTCATTGTTCGCGATGCCGCCGCCGCTGCCGCCCAGTGTGAAGGCCGGACGGAGCACGACCGGATAGCCGATCGTATTCGTAAAACGGATGCCCTCCTCAACGGAATGCACAACCTCAGAGGCTGCACAGGGCTCTCCGATCTTTTCCATGGTATCTTTAAATGCCTGCCGGTCCTCCGCGCGGAAGATCGTCTCCGCCGTCGCACCGATCAGTTTGATTCCGTTTTCCTTTAAAAATCCGGACTCCTCCAGCTCCATGCCGAGGTTTAAGCCCGCCTGGCCTCCGAGGGTCGGCAGAACCGCATCCGGTTTTTCGATGAGAAGGATTTTCTTCAGGACATCCACGGTCAGCGGCTCAACGTAGACCTGATCCGCGATCTGCTTGTCCGTCATGATCGTAGCCGGGTTGGAATTGACCAGGCAGACCTCGACGCCCTCCTCTTTCAGAGCGCGGCATGCCTGCGTACCGGCATAGTCAAACTCCGCCGCCTGTCCGATGACGATGGGGCCGGAGCCGATGACCATTACTTTTTTGATCTCTGGATTTTTAGGCATTGCGCTTCCCTCCCATCATATTCAAAAACACATCGAAAAGGTACCCGGAATCCTGCGGACCGGGGCATGCCTCCGGATGAAACTGTACCGTGTAAATATTTTTCCCGATATAGCGCAGCCCCTCATTCGTGCCGTCGTTGACATTGACAAAAGCCGGAACCGCCACGTTGGGATCCAGATGCTCCGTATCCACCACATACCCATGGTTCTGGGAGGAAATGTACACCCGGCCGGTCTTTAAATCCTTCACCGGATGGTTCCCGCCGCGGTGTCCGTATTTCAGCTTGTGCGTATCCGCCCCCGCGGCCAACGCCATGAGCTGATGTCCCAGACAGATCGCAAAAATCGGCACATCCGACTCGTAGAGCTTGCGCACCTCGTCGATGATCGCGCCGCAGTCCTTCGGGTCGCCCGGACCGTTTGAGAGCATGATGCCGTCCGGCTTCGCCGCGAGAATCTCCGCCGCCGGCGTCCGCGCCGGATAGACCGTGACCTCGCATCCCCGCTCGTTTAAGGAGCGTGCGATATTCCGCTTCGCCCCCACATCCAGAAGCGCGACCTTATAGCCGTCCCCCGGAAGGGTGTATTTCTCTTTGCAGGTAACCTTGTCCACCACGTTTCCGGTGGTATATGCCTTCAGCTTCGGGAGAACCTCGTCCAGATCATAGTTCTCATTCGTCGTGATCATCCCGTTCATGGTTCCCTTTTCACGGAGAATCTTTGTCAGGGCGCGGGTGTCAATGCCCGCAACGCCGGGAATGTCGTATTTTTTCAGGAAATCCTGTATCGTGCCCTCACAGCGGAAATTGCTCGGCATCCGGGACAGCTCCCGCACAATATACCCGTCCGGCCACGGCCGCTCCGACTCCATATCCGGCGTAATGCCGTAGTTGCCGATCAGCGGATAGGTCATAACCACTGCCTGTCCGGCGTAGGACGGATCGGTCAGGACCTCCAGATATCCGGTCATGGAAGTGTTAAATACGATCTCGCTGACGACTTCGCGCGTGGAGCCGATGCTGGTGCCGGCGAACACCGTCCCGTCTTCTAAAATCAGAAATGTTCTCATTCGTTGTCCCCTTTCTTTCCTCAGAAGACGCGGCAAGGATATCCTCCTCGCCGCCTTTGGTTCATCTGCTTACTCGATTTTTGTCTTTCCGCCCATATACGGCTGAAGCGCCTTCGGAATGTTGACCGTCCCGTCTGCGTTCAGGTTGTTCTCCAGAAATGCAATCAGCATCCGCGGCGGGGCAACCACCGTATTGTTCAGCGTATGCGCGAAATAGCGTTCGCCGTCGCTGCCCTTCACACGAATCCGCAGCCGTCTCGCCTGCGCATCACCCAGATTGGAACAGCTTCCCACCTCAAAGTATTTCTGCTGGCGGGGCGACCATGCCTCCACGTCGATGGATTTCACCTTCAGATCCGCCAGATCGCCGGAACAGCACTCCAGCGTGCGGACCGGAATATCCATGCTGCGGAACAGCTCTACCGTGTACTGCCAGAGCTTATCAAACCACATGGGAGACTCCTCCGGCTTGCAGACGAAGATCATCTCCTGTTTCTCAAACTGGTGGATGCGGTATACCCCGCGCTCCTCGATGCCGTGCGCGCCCTTCTCCTTGCGGAAGCAGGGAGAATAGCTGGTCAGCGTCTTCGGCAGCTCATCCTCCGGAATCATCTCATCGATGAAGCGCCCGATCATGGAGTGCTCGGATGTGCCGATCAGGTAGAGATCCTCGCCCTCAATCTTATACATCATGGCATCCATCTCATCAAAACTCATCACGCCGGTCACGACATTGCTGCGGATCATAAACGGCGGAATGCAGTAGGTAAATCCCTTGTCAATCATAAAATCTCTGGCATAAGCCGTCACCGCGGAATGCAGGCGCGCGATATCTCCCTGAAGATAATAGAAACCGTTGCCCGCCACCTTCCGAGCCGCGTCCAGATCAATCCCGTTAAACCTTTCCATAATATCCGTGTGATACGGAATCTCAAAATCCGGCGTCACCGGCTCCCCGAACCGCTCCACCTCCACATTCTCGCTGTCGTCCTTCCCGATGGGGACGGAGGGGTCAATGATATTCGGAATGGTCATCATGATGGTCTTGACCTTTTCCTGAAGCTCGCTCTCCGACGCCTCCAGCTCGGCCAGACGGCCCGCGTCCCGCGCCACCTGCTCCTTTAAGGCCATCGCCTCGTCCTTTTTCCCCTCTTTCATCAGGACGCCGATCTGCTTGGAAATCTTGTTGCGGTTTGAGCGAAGGCTGTCCGCCTCCTGCTGCGCCCCCCGCGCCTGCGCGTCGAGCTCGATCACCTCATCGACCAGCGGCAGCTTGCGGTCCTGAAACTTATTGCGAATGTTCTGTTTTACGATTTCCGGGTTTTCTCTGAGAAATTTTATGTCTATCATAACAATCCGTCTTCCCTTTCTTCCTTAATTCGGATTCTGCTCCCTATCCTTTCCGATTATACACGGATGAGTGGGAGGATTCAAGGGAAAAAACTTTAAAATCCAAAGTAGGCATCCAGGCCGTTTGCGATCCCCTCCACGATCTGATACTGGTACGCATCCGTCGCCATCCGCTGATCCTCCGTCGGGTTTGTCATGTATCCCATCTCGATGATCGTGGCCGGAACCGAAGCCCAGTTGATGCCGGCCATCGTGTCCGTCTCCCAGACATACTCTCTTTTTGCGCCGGTCGCCGCCACCATGTTATCCAAAATGGCCGTCGCCAGCGCTTTACTCTCACTGTAGAGCGCGGCGTTGTAGGAATTGGAGGAGGTCTGGCAGATCGTCATCATGCCGTTTGCGCTGCTGTCCGTGGAACCGTTCGCGTGAATGCGGACAAACGCATCCGCTCCCGCATTGTTGGCAATCGCCGCCCGCTCGCTGTTGGAGATATCCAGTTGTTTCGTCGTCCGCGTCATAATCACCTGATAACCTCTCGCCTCCAGCTCCGCCTGCAGCTTCAGGGACACCTGAAGGTTCAGCTCATACTCCGCCAATCCGGTAGTTGTCCCGCTGGTGCCGCCGGTGACTTTGGCCTTCGTCTCGGAAGCGCCCGGCCCAACCGGCTCCTGCTCACTGTTTCCGTATCTCTGATGGCCGGGATCGATGACGACCAGCTTCCCGTTTGCACCCGCCGTCTCAGTCTCCGCCGCGTCTTCGTCCGCCGTCTCCTCCGAAGTGCCGTCATCCGACACCGTCCCGACGATCTCCTCAACATTCTCCTCCGATTCGTCCGCATAGCTGTCCATTTGCAGCTTCACCATCAGGATCCGCGTCACCGACTCGTCAATCCGCTCCTCCGTGATCACGCCGGAATTCACCGCATCCAGAAGTCCGTTGTATGCGCTTGCGAAATCCGCCGGCATCAGCAGCATATCCACGCCTGCCTCCACCGCCTTGACGGCAGCCTGAGACGAGGAGTAAATGTCGCTGACCGCACTCATATTCAGCGCGTCCGTAATGACGATCCCGTCATATCCCATCTCCTCCCGCAGCAGGCCGGTCACGATCTCCGCGGAAAGAGAACACGGCGTGTCGTCACCCGTCACCTCCGGCAGGGAAAAATGTCCCACCATGATAAACGAAATGCCCGCCTCAATCTGATCGGCAAAGGGAATCAGCTCCGCTTCATAAAGCTCGTCCAGCGTCTTGTACACCGCGACAGAGCTCTCATGGGTGTCGCCGCCGGTCGCCCCGTGTCCGGGAAAATGCTTGATGCACGCCAGAACATTCTCCTCCTCCAGACCGGCAGCCTCCTGCGCCACCATCCGGCTGACCAGATCGGCGTCAGACCCGAAGCTTCTCTGCCTTACCACCTGATTTTCGCTGTTTGTCAGGACATCCGCCACCGGCGCGAAATCCAGATTAAATCCCAGTTCACTCAGATAGGATCCGATTGTCTTTCCGGCCTCATAAGCCGCCGCAGTATCTCCGGAAGCCCCGATGTCGCTCATATCCCCCACATCCGTCACGCCAAAGGCTCCGTTGGCGGCCACCCGCGACACGGTGCCGCCCTCCTCATCCACAGACAAAAAGATGGGAAGCCCCACCGCCTCCTGACTGTAAGACATGGTGTTGGCCAACATCTGTTTCGTCTGATCCGGATTCTGCAGATTTGCCGCCATATAGACCAAGCCGCCCACCGGATATTCCCCGATCGCGGCCTGCGTCGCGCTTTCCGCCTGAACCACGGTATCCACACCGGTCAGTGCCTCCGGTGTGATGACAAACATCTGCGCAACCTTTTCCTCAAGGGTCATGGAGGCCAGCTTGGCCGCAACCTTCTCCGCGAAAAGCTCTTCCTCTGTATTTGTATCCTCCACAGCGGCATCCTCTGCCGTTTCGTCCTCCGCACTGACCGAAATCTCCTCCGCGGTGCCGGAGTCCTCCTGCGCGGTATCCTTTTTCCCGCAACCGGCCAAAAGCCCTGCCAGAAGGCAGAGCATAAGGCCGATACCGATAAACTTTTTTACTCTCATTTTCATTCCCATATTACGCTATTCTATCTCCACGATATATCCCACTTTTCCGGTCAGATAATCCGGATAGTTGGATATCAGATCCATGGAGGAATCATTCAGATACCATGTCCCGCCCACGCAGAAGAGGTTCATGGCATTCTCAACAATCTCTCCGTTCTCACCGTCCGCATAGCTCGGTTCTCCGCTGTACCACGCGCTCTGCGCCCACGAGGCCGAATCATTCAGGCACTCTCCGACAAAGAAATTGTCCTCATCCACCCAGTAATAATCCGTGCCGTCGCTGTCCCGGCGTCCGCCGAGGTAGAAGTGATATTTCGCATAGTCTCCGGCTTCAAGTAGTGCAATGATCGCATCGTACTCTTCCTGTGAGTTGATCCGAACCAGATAACCGCCCATCTCCTGCGCCTGCTGCACCGCCTCCGCCCATGTGCAGTCCGCGATCACGATCTGGTAGCTGTGGAGGGATGTGTCCTCCTCTAACACGGATTCCTCCGGCTCTGCTTCCTCGATCTCCGGCGCTTCAAAGCTCTGCAGCACCATTGTCATATCCTGATCTGCGATTTCCAGATAGCCGCCGACCGTAACCTCTTCGCCAACATATCCGGCAAGATCCGCGTCTCCGGTCTCGATCAAAATGATCTGGTTCACATCATCCATCACGACCGGTTCATCAGCATCATTGTATGCGTATATCGTGTATGCGCCTTCCAGAATCACCGCATATGTGTCGGTACTCTCCGTCAAGATGCCGGTAAACTGCGCATAAGTGTCGGTCACCGCATCGATATCTACCTCAGACAAATCCACCTCATCGGTCTCCTCCTCTTCAACCGAATCCATCACCGGATCCTCCGCCATCCCGGAAAGATCTGTCTCCTCTCCTCCCGCATTCCAAAACCGGAAGGCAATCAGTGCGGCAACTGCAATCGCGGCAGCTATGATGATGATTACGATAAGCTTTCGCCCGGATGAGGGACTGTCTTTTTTCTCCGGTTCTTTACTCTGTGTTCCGGTTGTCACAGGCTCCCCGTAAACCGGCGGGCTCTCTTGCTTTATTGTGTTCGGAATCTTGCCCGCCTGCCCTGCTGCGCTGCCGGGCAGCTTCTGCCCGCAGCTCCAGCAAAATTTGGCATTGTCATCTACTTTTTTCCCACACTTTGAACAGTACATCCTTTGTCTTTTGTACCTCCCTTTTTATGACTGCTAAAACATCCATCATCCGCAATCTATAATCTCTATCCAAAATATCATGCTGTCATGCCAGCCACCTTACATTTTTTCTGACAGAATGCGATCCCATAGCAATAGATTGCCGAAATACCCAAACCGCTGAAATATTCGTCATAGCGTGCCTCGCCAATCTGTCTCAAACCTTCCCGGGCCCTGTTTTCCAATGAAGAGCATGTTCTAGCATATTTCACCTCCACGATATGTCCGCACTGCCTGAGGCGATCGATCAGAATAATATCTGCACGCCCATTCCCGGCCTCCCGGTTCGACTTCACCAGCCATCCGCGCCGCCCGCGCAGCATCCCAAGCAGCAATCCATGATAAAATGTCTCTTTCATCTCATCCGTATTGCCGCCGTCCATAAAGCTGACAGACTCCATCATACAGGCATTAATACACGCCTCTATTTCTCCGATATTGTGCTCATCAAATGCCTGAAACAGAGGCTGCAGTCCATCTTCGATGCGCGTATAGAACCAATCCCTGATCTGCCGGTCAAACAGATTATGAATCTCGCGGTTTGGAATGCTCAGAAGATAAAGTCCGTCCTCATTCTGTCCGCGGTAAGTCAGATAACCGGTCGTAAACAGAACACTCCACAGATTCTCAATATCCCGATCCAGCTCTGCATAGGTCAACTCCATTCGGAGATCTTTCGCTATGGATTTCCCCTCGGAAAGGAGTTCCAAATCCGCCCGCGTAGTTTCATCCGCCATCTCTACAAAACGAAGCACCATATCGTTGCTACTTGTGTTTGCCCAAAAATTCTGCGGTGTATGGTTCCGGCTTCTCCGCAGCTGCTCGCACCAA
This sequence comes from Clostridiales bacterium, assembly GCA_021205085.1. Classification (GTDB taxonomy): domain Bacteria; phylum Bacillota; class Clostridia; order Lachnospirales; family Lachnospiraceae; genus Eubacterium_I. The sequence continues at coordinate 19,256 of JAJPYF010000115.1, forward strand.
TTCACGACATCCCACGGGCAATAGACCTGAACCGTTCCGAACCGATACCCGTCATACCATAATTTTGTCGTATCATAATATTCACTCAGCCCATAATAATCCAGCATCGCCCGGACTTCTGCATCCGTAAAACCAAACCACTCATCATACTGATCGTCCACAATCGTATGGACTTTCGGATTATTAAATCCGGTAAAAATGCTCTCTTTCGTTACCCTCAGGCAACCGGTGACAACCGCAAAAAACATGTTGTCATTTGACTTCATTCCGTAACCGAACATCTGACTGAGGAGCTCCGTCATCTCTCTATAATAGCCGTTGGCTTCCGCTTTCTGCAGAGGAACATCATATTCATCGATCAGAATGATGACCTTTTTCCCATAATGTTTGCAAAGAAGCTCTGATAAAACCAGCAGACCATCCTCCAGACTTCCTGACTTTGTCCTCAGGCCGACAAACTGCGCCCTGTTTACCTCATCCAGTTTTTCGCTATCCTGCAGAAACGACAGTCTGCCTGCCTCACGACTCAGGGCAGTCCACATTTGCGCTTTTGCCTCTTCAAAAGTAATTCCCTGCACCTGTTTGAGTGTGATGGAAATCACTGGAAATTCCCCCATGAACTGTTCACACAGTGAAGTTTCTTTTGATATTTCCAGACCGTCAAAAAGGCGTGCATCCGTCCCTATCTCAAAAAAAGCCCTGAGCATACTCATATTTAAGCTTTTACCGAACCGGCGCGGACGGGTAAACAGGTTTACCTCTCCCCAATTCTGGAGCAGCTCCCGTATCATGCCGGTTTTATCAACATAATAAAAGTCTCCTGCACGCAGTTTTTCAAAGCTTTCGATTCCGACCGGCGGTCTCTTTTTTCCCATATGACCCTCTCCATTCATATACAAACACAGGCATCTCTTATCTAAAGCCTTCTCATATATGATAGATTACCATAGAGACGGCAGTGATTCAAGCATGAAAAGGCCCATCCCAAACACAATTGTTTCGGGATGGACCGTAATTAATCTGGCTCTATACCAGCAGAAACCATTGTCAGATATCACCGCATCATCTCGTTTGGCGTCTGCGTCTGAGAGCGGTAAACACCGCCGCACCCAGGCTTGCCA
>JAJPYF010000115.1:20386-24335 GCA_021205085.1 Clostridiales bacterium
TGCCAGACCGCCTGCAAAGGCTGCCGTATACGGAACCGCAGATGCCGTGTCTCCGGTCTTTATCGTGTCTGACACAGTACTCTCCACGTTGCTTTCCGAAGCCTCTGCCTCCTCACTGCTTTCCGTTTCCGACACATCAACACTCTCATCCCCGGAATCATAGGTCAGTGTCTCCGCTTCAAAGAAATCATAATCTGCCTGAGCCAGAGCAAGATTCCCCAGTGCCATTGTGTAGTTCGTATAGGCCTTCTGATACGCAGCGTCCGCATCCTCATATACCGTCTGAGCCGTAAGAAGGATTGCAGAAGCTTCTTCCGCCGCAGTCTCCGCCTCTTTGACAGATTCAATATATGCATTCAGATACGCATAGTCCGCATCGGTAATCGCCTCCGCATAAGCAGTATTGTAATTCAGGGTATTTGCGCGTGCGAGCTTGTTCATCGCGGTGTTCACGGCGGTCTGCTGTTCAAGCACCGCCTGCTTCGCCTCCTCCTGCGCACTGTTTGCCGATTTCAATGCCGCCGCTGCGGTCTGCATGGCTTCCTCTGCATCGGCAACAGCCTGCTGGGCTGCGATCAGTCCCTGATAAACCTTACTTACAGACTCCGCCTTTTCCCCGGCAGCCGTCAGGGCCGCTGCCGCCTGCGCCTCCATCGCTTCCTTCTCTGCCAGAGCATTCTGCGCCTCGCCAAGAGCCGTCTGTGCTGCGGTCAATGCCAGCCTTGCGCTTGCCAGACCTGACTGTGCATTGCTCACGCTGACAGCCTGTGCCTCCTGATTCAGCTGCGCTGCCTCCAGGGAGGCTTTCGCCGTTTCCAGAGAATTCATCGCAACCGCCAGTGACTGACTGAATGTTGCGATCACGCCTTCCTTCGCCGAGACAACCGCCTCCGCCTCCGTCACGGCTTCGGCTGCAGCCGCCTGCTTTGTGACCAGATTGGAAACCTTTGCCTCCGCCTCTGTGATCCCGGCCGCGGCAGACACCACATCATCGGCCGCCTGATCTTTTTCTTTCTGAGCCTCCTCCAGCTGATCCTTCAGGCTCTCTACCGCCGCCTCTGCTTCCTTCAGCGTGTTCTCTGCCTCCTCGGCCTCCTTCTGCTTCTGTTTCAGAACCGTGTTCGCATTTTCAAGTGCCTTCTGTGTTGCGGTGAGTTCTCCCTTCAGAGTGTTTAACGCAGCTTCCGCCTCTGTCACAGCCTGCGCCTTTTCTGCCTGAACCTTCTGTGCCTCCTCAAGCTTGGCCTCTGCCGCCTCCAATGCAGCTTCCAATGTGCTCGTGTCGACCGTCGCATAATATTCCTCAAAGAGTGCTGCGAACTCATCGACCGTATACAGATAGTATTTTGAAGCATAGTTTGATGCCTTAGTAGCATTATAGCAGGAGGTATAGCCATATTGAGTATATCCCACTCCCATCACCTGCTCCGAACTCCAGAACAAATTCGTATAATGCCCGATGACCACCTCCTGATTTGCGGCTTCTGCTTCAATCGCCTCAATGTCGGCCATGCTGGTAATTTCGGTAATTCCAAGCTCTTCCTTAATTCTGTCAAAAATCGCCTTCTCTTTTTTGTACCATCCAACTGTCGGATCCGTGTAACCGAATGCCAGATTTTCACAGGAAGTCTTTAAAGAAGAATGCCTCTTTAAGGCTGCTCCTCGCATGGCACCGGCCTCCGCTATCGTATTGATATAGAAATTGGTATATGAAGCCTGCATATTAAAGATACTGAAATTTTCGTCCGATTCACGCAGGTCATTAATTTTTTGCATGATCTCAATGGATTTTTTGATGTTCTCCAGGGAAGTGGCATCCTTCTCATCTCCCACGATGAGTACGGTACCGTCGCCCCGATCTGTGAGATTGTTATAATAAGGCCCCATCCATCTGGTGATTTTTTCCTCTTCCGCCGCTTCAATGATAGTCAGCGCCTGTTCCAGATCATAACGCTGGGTTTCGGTGAGATCATCCTTCTCCAACATCCAGTTGATGAATCCCACCATACCCTTGGCATATTCTTCCTCGGCTGACTCCAGATTCGCCTGAATCTCTGCAACCAGGGCTTCCGCCTCAGCAACCACCTGATCTGCCTCCGCTTTCTCCTGTTCAGCTGTTGACAGAGCCGTCTCCGCCTCCTTAATTTCTGTCTCTTTCTCCGCGACAGCCTCTTTCGCTTTCGAAACAGCATCCTCAGCATCGGATACGGATGCATCCGCATCATCCAAAGCCTTCTCCGCTGCGGACACTGCCGCCTCGGCCTCTGTCAGACGCGTCCCGGCTGCTTCGAGCAATACATTCTTTTCAGCCAAAACGCTCTCTGCCTCCGCTTTTGCCTGCTCTGCCACCGAAACTTCTGCCCTGGCAGCAGCCAACTGATCCTCCACATTCTGTACTTCCTGATGTGCCGCCGACAGCGCTGCCTCCGCATCCGCCAGGGCCTGTTTCGCTGCTTTGTACTCCTCAGAATCCTCATACCCATCCTCGATCGCTTTTACGATTGCTTCCGCCTGTGAGACCTTTTCCTCCGCCTCAGTCACGGCCGCATCGGCCTCCGCTTTCGCCTGCTCCGCATTGGCCAAAGCCGTCTCTGCCTCCGAGACAGCCGCCGTCTTATCGTCAAGATCCGCCTGTGCCGACTCTATAGCCGCCTGCGCCTCCGTCAACTCAGCCGCCGCCTCGTTCCATGCTGCGCGGGCACTGTCCGCTTCACTCTGTGCCTGGAACACATCATCCTCCGTGGTGCCATCTGCCGCGATCTCCGCCTCCTCCAATGCCTGATCGACGCTCGCCTTGTTTGCAACGGCAGCCTCATATGCTGCTTCCGTCTCCTTTACTTTCTCTTCCGCAGCGTCAGCATCTGCTTCCGCCTGTTCCATGGCAGCCTGTGCCGCGTCCGCCTCACTCTGCGCAGAGCTTACGGCATCCGCAAACGCCTGATTCGCCGTATCCACCGCATTCTGCAGCGCCTGATCTGCGATTTCCTGTGCTGCCTCTCCTTCGGCCACTTCATTCGAAGCAGCCGTCTTCCCGGCCGCCGCACTCTCATAGTTTTCCTGTGCCTCTGTGAGATTCTCCTGTGCCATCTCCAGATTGGCAGCCGCCTCAGCCTCTGTCGTCGCTTCGGAGTAAAATACACCATCTGTAGTATCCGATGCCACTCGGATCGCGGCATCCGTACCGGAGTCGGCGGATGATACCGCCTCCCCCTCCGCTGCCATCACCGGCGTAGCCGCCATGAGAACTGCCATACTCGAGATCATTGCCGTTGTCATTCTTTTCCCTGTTTTGTTCTTAGTATTTGCCATATGTTTGGCCTCCTTTTTCTTGATGAGGCCTATTATAGAGATGACCGAAATGGCATCTGTAGTCTTCATTTTCCTGTTTTTACCCGCGTAGAAAAACGGCTGCCCCGCACCGGGCAGCCGCTTGCACTTCTCATTTTCAATTACAAACTTTTCAGATAATCAATATTATCCTTTTCAATCTGGGACATCGCATTGTATATTGCATCTTTATCCGTTTCGTATGTTCCTATTTCCTGATACCAGCTCTTTCCGTCAAAATATTCCTGCACATCCTCCGACTCAAACTGACATCCGTTTCGCGCATAGATCTCGTTGATCATCATCTGCGCCAGGCTCCGTCCACCCGGAAGTTCCCCATAATCACCGGTACTTAATGTCTCCATGTCAGCATCCGTGATCAACCGTTCCGAGCTGTATGAGCACAGATATTCACTGTCACTTTCCGAAGAACTCTCCGCTGTCTCTGCAGTCTCATCCGTACTGTTCGTATCTGTATCGGTACTATAAGAAGACTCATCAACTGAACAATCATAAGCATTAAAATTATATTCTGTTCGGATCAATTCTTCCGTTAATTCTGACAGGCTTACATATCCGGTATGACGACAGTTCAGGTCATAACCTCCTATACCAGTATATG
>JAJPYF010000029.1:0-11743 GCA_021205085.1 Clostridiales bacterium
TGCCCGATACCAGAGCCAAACAAGCGCACCGGTCACCACACCCACGAGCGGAAAAAAGCACAGGGCATAGCGCATATTCTCTTTTGTCCATTTTATCTGCGGCACCGGGATCTTTGAGTACATCGAAAACGCCACCGCCATACTCTCCAACAGTCTCTTCACTGTTTCTGTTTCCAATCTTTCTGATTCGTATTGATTCCTTGATGTATCATACCCTTTTGTCGCTCGAATCATCGAATAATTCAGAGCAATTACGGTTGCTGGCTTTGCCGCAGAAGCAACGGAATCCCGCAGACGACCTCCACGGCCTCATCCGCCATTTCCGCGAGCCGGTTGTTGATCTGCGCCAGACATCTCCGGTAGTCTTCGGTCTGTGCATCGTAGGTGATTCCGTCGGAAAACACCTGATTGGTCACAGCCACGACATGGGACGCGCTTTGAAGAAGATGCTCCACTCCCCGCACTACGGTATCTGCCACCTGAACCGGCTTTCGGGTTTCCACGCCGGAAAACATCTCGTTTGCCGCCAGGTTCGATACACATTCCAGAAGAACGACCTGCCCGGGAACAATACTTGCCTGCCCAAGATGACGCTGGCATTCTACGGTCTCAAAACCCATACCGTCGCGGATTGCCCGATGTCGCCCGACCCGCCGCCGGCTCTCCTCGTCATACACTTCCATCGTGGCGATGTAGAGCTTCGGCCCGGCCTCCAATTCCATACAGCGCCGCTGCGCATATTCTGATTTTCCGCTTCCGGATCCCCCGGTCACCAGAATCAACATATTTTACTCCCGCACTTCCGGCCTAATCATCTATTGACTCAATGACCAGCAGAATTCCGCTGCGCAGCTCTATCGTGGCTGCCTCCGCGCAAATTTCATTGCTGACGCCTCTGGCCTTGCCCGAAAGAAGCGTGAAATCTTCCACCTCATAGGCAAAGCCTCTCAGAGTCAGACCATCCACCTGCGGCGTGAAGGGAATCAGCGACACATATTTGCCGAACTGCTCCGCCCTGCGGATCGTCATGCCATCCTGCGTCATCCGGATCCGGTTGTGAGGATCGATAATCGCACAGGACACTCCGGCGTCCATGGCCATTTTCAGCAGATGCAGATTCCCGAGGACATGATCAAGACGGGTTCCTGTCCCGCCGAGGATCGTGATCGCGTCCGCACCCATCTCAATGGCCCGCAGAATTGCAAGCTCCGTGTCCGTCTCATCCTTCTCAGCCGGAAATGTCTCAATCCGCTGAGGACATCGCTCTCGAAAATACTGCAGCACCTCCGGATTTGCCGAGTCGAAATCTCCCAGGATCACATCCGGCAGCACCCCCGCCGCCCGGCAGAAATCAAGGCCGGAATCCGCGGAGATGATCCGATCCCACTCATGATCATTGATCCATTTTTCTGCAAACGGGAGGTCAATCTGACCCCCCGTAATAATCAAAGTATTCATAATCTTTCCTCTGATCATTCTCCCATGATCTGCAAAAACTGATGAACATTTTCCTCAATGTCACCCTTGAAAACAGCGCTTCCGGCTACGATAATATTCGCACCCGCCTGAAGAATATCCCTAAGATTCCCCAGTGTCACGCCGCCGTCGACCTCGATATCCGTCTGGCAGCCCTTACGCTCGACCATTTCCCGGAGGTCACGGATTTTCTGCAATATATAGGGAATAAACGGCTGACCGCCAAAACCGGGGTTGACCCCCATCAGCAGCACCATATCCAGCTCCGGGAGAATGTACTCCAGCTCAGAAAGCGGCGTGGCGGGATTTAAAACCGCACCGGCCAGCAAGCCTTTATCCTTGATCTCATAGATCGTGCGGTCGAGGTGTCTGCACGCCTCCGCATGTACCGTAATCAGATCCGCGCCCGCGTCCGCAAAATCCTTCACATAGCGAATCGGGTTCTCGATCATCAGATGAACGTCAAAGATCCGGTCCGTGCATCCCCGGATCGACTCGATCACCGGCACGCCGTAAGAGATATTCGGCACGAACATCCCGTCCATAACATCAATATGTACATACTGGGCGCCCGCCCGGTCCAGAATTCGAATCTGTTCTCCGAGCTTTGAGAAATCCGCCGCTAAAATCGAAGGCGATAAACAATTCATCGTATTCTCCCCTCAGTATTTCTTTTTTTCGCTCATCTCCTGACAGATCCGGAGATAATTCTCATATCTGCTCCGACTGATCCTGCCATCCTGCACAGCCGTTTTTACGGCACATCCCGGCTCATTCCTGTGGCTGCAGCCCCGAAACCGGCAATCGCCGCGAAACGGCGCAAACTCCGGAAAAAGCAGATCCGGCATGTCCGCCTCCACCGTCAGGGAGGTAAATCCGGGCGTGTCGAAAATAAAAGTATCCTCTTCGATCCTGATCAGCTCTGAATGTCGCGTCGTATGCCGCCCGCGCTGAACCTTTTGGCTGATCTCACCGGTCTCCATCTGTGCATGAGGTGCCAGCAGATTGATCAGCGTAGACTTGCCGACGCCGGACGGTCCGGCCACCGTGCTGACCTTTCCGCTGAGCTGTCTGCGGATCGGCTCAATCCCCTCATTGGTCAGTGCACTGAAAAAAAACAGCGGGTAACCGGTCGGCAGATACGCTTCCCGTATCCTGTCCATCTCCTCCGCGGAGGCAAGATCCATCTTGTTCATACAGATCACAGACGGGATCTGCTGCTGTTCCATCGTAACCAGGAAACGATCCAGAAGGTTTAGATTCGGCTTCGGTGAAGTCAGGGCGAATATCACGACAGCCTGATCCACATTCGCCACCGTCGGACGGATCAGCGCATTTTTCCGCGGGAGAACATCGACAATATTGCCGGTTTTCTCCTCCTCACTGATCGGTTCCATGACGACATGATCGCCGACCAAAGGCTTGATATTCTGCTTGCGGAAAATACCCTTTGCCTTACATTCGTAGATACCGGATCCCGATACGGATACATAGTAAAATCCGGCTATCCCTTTTATAATCCTGCCCTTTTTCATGAACTACTCTTCGTGGAATGTAACGGTCTCCTCCTGCGGATTGGATGCGACCACATTTCCTGATTCGTCATAGTAATACCACACTATGACCAGCGTTCCCTGATTTGTTCCCGTAATCCCGGTCACGGAAATCGTGTACGGGAATGTCGTGATATTTGTCCACGATCCGATCAGCTCATCGCTCTCTGCCTTGTAGAGCTCAATATTTGCATAGGCAACCGTCACATTGGTCGGCGCCTTAATCTCATTATTGGTATAATAAGTAGTTTCCTTCGCACCCAGACTAATCACCAGATCGACCGATGTGCCCATATCCACATATTTTCCGGAGGACACGCTCTGGCTGATTACACATCCCGCCGACACGGAATCACTGTAGTCCTGCGTGACAGAACCCACATTCAGGCTCGCATCCGCCAGCGCAGACCGGGCGTCCGCCTCCGATTTGCCTCTCACATCCGGAACCTTTGTTGTCTCACTCCCCTGGCTGACATAGATCGTGACCGTATCACCTTCGACCGCGGTGCTTCCCGCCGACGGGCTCTGCCGGATGACCTTTCCGGCCTCGACGGAGCTGTCATATTCAAATTCGCGAACCACGCTCAGTCCCTTGTCCTCCAGTGCAGCCATGGCGGAATCGGAAGTATAGCCGACTACATTCGGCACGGAAACCTCCGCGGCCTCCTCTTCCTCCGGCTCGGCGGCTACCGTAACATAGATCGTTGTTCCCTCAGCCACCAGATCTCCCTCTTCCACATCCTGGAAGATAATCTGGCCGGGCTCATAGTCCTCCGACTCTTCTTCTCCGCTCTGCTCCACCAGAAGGCCAATCTCCTCCAGCGCTTCCTCTGCCTCAGCCAGCGTCATACCGGTGAGATCGATCATCTCAACCTGTTCCGCCGTCTCCGTAATCTCCGTATCGTCGGATGATTTTTTGCTGAAATCAATCAATCCGAAGAAATTCCCTACAATATAGATCACGACAACCGCGATGATAACGAGAACCACAATCATCAGGACTTTGACGATTTTCTCCATCCGGGAATTTAAAAAGCCACCTTCGTCCTCGTCCTCGTCGTCATCTTCCTCGTCGTCATCCTCATAAATATAGCCGTATTTTCCGTTTTTGTCCTCCTCATCCTCGTCCTGTGAGACGGAAGTCCCGTCCTGAATCGCCTTTAGCTCATCCTCGCTGACCACGCGCGTCTTCCCGGCTACCGGAGAGTTCAGATCTACAAAATCCTCGTTCGGAGTCAGAAGCGACTTCCGCAGATCCACCAGCAGATCCTCCATGGAGCCATAACGCCGGTCTGCGCTCTTCTGTGTACATTTCAGAATAATCTTCTCCAGACTAATAGGGAGATCCTGTGCATACTCGGAGGGCGGAATCATCTCGTCCTGAAGGTGCTTGATTGCGACAGCCACCGTGCTGTCCCCGTCAAACGGCACCCTGCCGGTCACCATCTCATACATGACGATGCCCAGCGAATAGATATCACTGGCATTGCTGACAAACCCGTTTCTCGTCTGCTCCGGCGAGGCGTAGTGGACGGATCCCATAACATCCGCGTGGATCGTGTTTTCGGAAACCGCGCGCGCGATGCCGAAATCCGTTACTTTAACTTTTCCATCTGTGGAGATCATGATATTCTGCGGCTTGATATCCCGGTGAATGATATTTCTGGCGTGTGCCGCCTGGATGCCGCGGGCCACCTGAATGGCGATGCTCAAAGTCTCCTTGTAATTGAGCTGCCCCTTTTTCTCGATATAAGTCTTCAGCGTGATTCCCTGCACATATTCCATAATGATATAGTGCAAATCACCCTGTGTCCCGACATCATAGACATTGACAATGTTGGGATGCTCCAGTCCGGCTGCGGACTGTGCCTCCGCGCGGAACTTTTCGACAAAGCTGCTGTCTGTACCGAACTCCGCCTTTAACACCTTGATCGCAACGCATCTGCCGAGCGTGAGATCCTTGGCCTTATAGACATCGGACATCCCGCCGGCACCGATTTTTTTCTCTATCTCATAGCGATCTGCAATCATCATTCCCTTTTCTATCATCTGCGTTTACCTCTCCAATTCCGGATCTATTAAAATAACTGTGATGTTATCCTTACCACCATTTTTATTTGCCTGATCAATCAAATATTCTGTCTTTGAGAGCATATCATCGGGACCGGACAGTATCTCAAGGATCTCCTCGTCCTCGATCATATTTGTCAGGCCGTCCGAGCACAGAAGAATCCATTCGCCCGGCTTCACCTCGGTCTCAAAGATATCCGCCCTCACAGTGTCATCCGCACCGACGGCCCGTGTGATGATGTTGCGGTCCGGATGCCGCTTCGCCATCTGCGCATCCATCTCTCCCAGCCGCACCATCTCCTGGACGAGCGAATGATCCTCCGTGATCTGGCGGATATCATCGCCGATCAGATACAATCTGCTGTCACCCACATTCGCTGTCGTCAGGTTCTGTCCGTCCAGCACCGCTGCGACGACGGTTGTTCCCATTCCCATGGTTTCCGGATGTCCGTCGGCATACCGCCGGACCGCGTCGTTGGCGCGGGTAATACTCTCACAGAGAATACGGTCGAACTCGCAAAGCTTTGTCGTTCTCGCCGTCTCTGCTATTGTTTTTACCGCACATCTCGATGCAAAATCTCCGGCGTTGTGTCCGCCCATCCCATCCGCGACAATGAAGAGATTGGGCAGGTTTCCCACCGGCTCTTCCGATGTAAAAAAATAATCCTGATTCATCTCTCTGCGGATACCGATGTCAGTCAGGGAACATGTTTTCATCTAAAACATCCTGCCTTTCCGCATGTCTCCCGCACCGCAGTCCGAATCATGGAAAAGCACGGAAAACATACTTTTGTCATTTTAGCACAAGAAAATCAAAAGGACAAGTCAATACGGCTCATCCTTCACATTTTTATATAAAACGACTATGCTAAGCTCAATGTTCGCCCATGGCTCCATTTCGCTAAGCGCCGCTGTATACATGAAAGCAGCCAATCAGCGTTCGCCTGCGGCTCCGTTTCTTGGGCTTTCATAGTAAATTGTTCTCTGCATACCGTTTTCGGAGCTGTCCGCATGCTCCGTCAATATCCTGTCCCATTTCTCTCCGGACGGTACTGACGATTCCGTGCCGCTCAAGGCAGGACTGAAAAGCCATGACACCTCTCCGGTCCGGTCTCCGGTAGTCACGCTCTTTTATAGGGTTGACGGGAATCAGATTGACATGGCAGTGTAATCCGCCGATCAACCCGGCCAGCTCCTCCGCATCCTGTCCGGTATCATTTACACCCGAAACCAGACTGTACTCGATCGTGATCCGGCGGCCGGTCTTTTCAAAATAGTATGCGCAGGCATCGATCAGCTCATGAATTTCATACCGCTTTGCCACCGGCATCAGCTGCTCTCTTTTGCGCTGGGTTGCGGCATGAAGGGAAAGCGCGAGCGTGATCTGCAGATTCTCCTCCGCCAGCTTCCGCATTTTCGGAACCAGTCCGCAGGTGGAGACCGTGACATTGCGCTGGCTGATATGCAGGCCGTTTTCATCGGTCAGCATGCGGAGAAAAATCAGAAGATTTTCATAATTGTCCAGCGGTTCCCCGGTTCCCATCACCACAACATTGGAGACACGTTCTCCGGTATCCGCCTGAATCCGGTAAATCTGATCCAGCATTTCCGCCGGCGTCAGGTTGCGGACAAGCCCATCCAGTGTGGAGGCACAGAAACGGCAGCCCATGCGGCAGCCGGCCTGGGAAGAAATACAGACGGAATTGCCGTGCTTGTAGTGCATCAGGACACTCTCCACCATGTTGCCGTCCGGCAAAGCGAAGAGGTATTTCCGCGTTCCGTCCCTCTCTGACACCTGACAGGCAGCCTGACGAAGCACGGTATATCTGCACTCTGCGGCAATCTTTGAGCGAAGCGCGGCCGGAATGTTTGTCATTGCATCCGGGCTGTCTGCCAGCTTCTGATGCATCCACTGATAGATCTGGGCAGCACGAAATTTCTTTTCACCCTGTTCCAGAATCCACTGCTCCAATTGATCTGACGGAAAGGATTTTATGTCTGTTTTCTCCATATACATATCTCTCATTCGGGCGTTTTTGCATGCCGGACAAACCGTGCGATGTAAAATCCGTCGCACCCCTCGTCCGGCAGATACTGTTTCTCAGAACAAAGCGAAAACTGAGCGTTATGCTTTAAAAACCAGGCAGTATTCTCCTGATTTTCTTCCTTCGTCATCGTACATGTGCTGTATAGAAGAGAGCCTCCCGGCCTCACATAGTGCCGGACGACATCGAGAATCTGACGCTGCAGCGCAGCCAGTTCCCGGATTTTCTCTTCCGATGTCCGGTATTTGATGTCCGCCTTTCGTCCGATCACGCCGAGTCCGGAGCAGGGAAGGTCTGCAATGACAATGTCCGCCTTCTCCTCCATCTCCGGATCATGGTCCAACGCGTCGTGAACGGACGCCCGCATGTTTTTCGCACGGCAGCGGCTGATATTTTCACGGATCAGGCCGACCTTGTATTCGGTAAGATCGCGCGCCTCCACCATACCGGTTCCGCGCATCATCTGCGCCAGATGCAGGCTCTTTCCGCCCGGTGCGGCACACACATCCAGAATGAAATCCCCCTCCTTAGGCTGCGCCGTCCCGGCAACCATCATGGAGGCGATATCCTGAACATAGAGAATGCCGTCTGCAAACTCCGGTATTTTATCAAGCCTGTCATATCCGCTTATGTGAAGCGCATAGGAAAGACGGTCGTCCGGCACCACGCTGATCCCCTGTGACCGAAGAGACCGGCATACCTCATCAACAGATTCCCTGTTGGTGTCAACACGGACACAGGTACTGTCGTCATCATTTAAAAATGCTTCAAGGATGTGAACGCACCGTTCCCGGCCATACGCTTCACAAAACCGCTCAACCAGCCACTCCGGCATGGAATAACGGACAGAAATCGCACGAACCGGCTCCTCCTCTGCAGACGGATATTCGAGATCCGCTATGCCTGCGCATACACCGCGCAATACACCGTTCACAAAACCGCGGAGTCCCGAAAAGCCGCGCTGCACAGCCAGCTTCACCGCCTCATTGCAGGCGGCAGAGTCCGGCACCGCATCCATGTATTTCATCTGATAGACGGCAGAACGCAGGATAGCGCGGATCGCAGGCTTCATCTTTTTTACTTTTGTTTTGGAAAAATGGTCGATGATATAATCCAGCTCGATCATCCGCTCAATACTGCCCATGCTGACGCGCCGGATAAATGCGCGGTCATGCCGGGGCAGGAAACGATATTGATCCAGGGTCTTTCGGAGCGCAAGGTGGGACATCTCTCCGTCCCGGTCCACTGCGAGCAGAATGTCCACCGCGATACTCCGCGTATTTTCCTTTCCTGACATATCTGTCCCTTCTATTTACCCAGTATATCTCCCGCGGACAATGAATATCCGCGGAGGAAATCCACACACGGCATTCTCTTTTTCCCCTCCAGCTGAATTTCACGGAGGATAAGGATGCCATCGCCGGTCTGCATGTATACAGCGTCCTTCGTAACCTTTGTCACGGTTCCCGGCGCTGCATCCTCATTCTCAGAGAGAATATCCGCATCCCAGATCTTGAAAATCTTTCCGTTCAGCGTCGTATATGCACTCGGCCAGGGATTCAGGCCGCGAACCAGCCGCTCCAGCTGAAGTGCCGGCTGCATCCAGTCAATCCGGCCGAACTGTTTGCTGATCATTCCGACCTTGGTCGCAAGGCTGTGTTCCTGCGGTGTGTAAACTGCCGTGCCGTCCCCGATTGCCTGCAAAGTCTTCACACAGAGCGATGCCCCGACCGTGCTCAGCTTGTCAAAAAGGCTGCCGCCGGTCTCCTTCTCATCCAGAACCACCTCTTCGCGCAGGATCATATCTCCGGTATCCAGCCCCTCATCCATCCGCATCGTCGTAACACCGGAAAACTTTTCCCCGTTGATCACTGCCCACTGAATCGGCGCCGCACCGCGGTACTTCGGCAAAAGCGAGGCGTGAACATTGATGCAGCCGTATCGCGGCATCTCCAGAATCTCTTTCGGAAGAATCTGTCCGAACGCCACGACGACGATAATATCCGCCTGAAATGTTCTAAGATATTCCACACAGTCCGGCTCCCGAATCCGCCGGGGCTGGTATATCTCGATCCCATGTGCAAGAGCTGTCTCCTTCACCGGAGAGAACTGCACGCTCTTTCCTCTTCCCTTCGGCTTGTCGGGCTGGGTGACTGCCAGCACAACCTCATGCCCCGCCGCAATCAATGCTTCCAGCGTGCCGCAGGAAAAGTCCGGGGTCCCCATAAAAATAATTTTCAAAACATCCACCTCGCGATCCTTGCCGTCAGCACATCACTCTGTCTCTGCTCCCTGCTCAGTCTCCGCATCATCTTCTCCCTGTCCGGTCTCTTCATCATCTTCCCCGGGTTCCGGCTCCGCATAGGTCATTTCGTGGATCTCGCCCTCGACCTTCTCCACATACATATGGCCTTCCAGATGATCCAGCTCATGGCAGATCGCACGGGCAAGCAGCTCCTCGGCCTCAATCTCGTACTCCTCCATATTTTCATCAAAATACCGGGCCTTGACATAATTCGGACGCGTCACCTGTCCGGCCTTTCCCGGAAAGCTCAGACATCCCTCATCACCGGTCTGTTCCCCTTCCGTCTCAAGAATCACGGGATTGATCATGATCAGTGGCCCGTCTCCGATGTCAATCACGACAATCCGGCGGAGCACACCAACCTGAGGAGCAGCAAGTCCGACGCCGTTCGCATCGTACATCGTCTCAAGCATATCCTCGATCAGCTGCTGTATCCGCGGCGACAGCACCTTGACCTCCCTGCATTTCTTAGTCAGAATTTCATCGCCCAGCAGGCGAATGGTACGTAAAGCCATAGTTTCTCTCTCCTGTCTCTAAAGTCAGAATCCGTTCATCGGGTCAAAATCAAACTGCACCGACACATTGCGCATCGCGGGATTGTCCCTCACAAAAGAATCCAAAGCGTTTTTTACGGAGACCAACTCCCCGTAGGAAGCCGATTTCACATAGATCACCTTGCGGAAAATATCATTCACACGCGCCACTGCGGCATCCGCAGGACCGATCACCTGTGCGCGGCTTTGCCACGATTCCGCAGACTGCTCCGGCCCTGCCACCTGTGTCATCGCAGTTATTCTGTATTGTAATACATTCGATGCCCTGTTGACAAGCGTTTCCTGTTCAGAGGAAACGTGAACCACCAGCATATGCCAGACAGGCGGATAATTCATCATCCGGCGGAAGCGGATCTCGCGTTCATAAAAAGCCTGATAATCCTGATTGGCCGCTGCCACGACCGCGAAATGCTCCGGCTGGTAGGTCTGGATGACAACCTCCCCCGGCCGGCTGCCGCGCCCGGCACGTCCGGCCGCCTGCGTCAATAGCTGGAAGGTGCGCTCCGCCGCGCGGTAGTCGCTGATATGAAGCGAAAGATCCGCCGCCAGCGCGCCGACAAGTGTGACATTGGGGAAATCATGTCCCTTTACAATCATCTGTGTCCCGATCAGGATGTCCGCCTCCTGATTGGCAAAGGAGGATAGTATCTTTTCGTAGCTGTCCTTCTGCCGCGTTGTATCCAGATCCATCCGAAGCAGGCGCGCCTCCGGAAACTGCTCACGGAGGTAACGTTCAATCTTCTGTGTTCCCGCCCGGAACGCGCCGATATAGGGAGATCCGCACTCCGGACAGCTCTGAACCATCGGTTTCGTGTACCCGCAATAGTGACAGACCAGCCTTCCGTTATTATGAAGAGTCAATGAAACATCACAGTGCGGACACTTCAGCACATGTCCGCAGCTCCGGCAGGAAACAAACCCGGCCATCCCGCGCCGGTTGATGAAGAGCATGATCTGCTCTCCGCGGTTCAAACGGTCTTCCATGAGTTCACACAGGCGGCGGCTTAAGATGGAGCGGTTTCCCTCGCGCAGTTCCTTTCGCATATCCGAAATACAGACCTGCGGAAGCGCACCGCCGCCAACCCGCTCCTTCAGCTCATATAATCGGTAATCACCCTGTTTCGCATGATAATAACTTTCCACGGACGGCGTCGCAGAACCGAGCACAACCGTTGCATGACAGAGTCTTGCCCTCTCAATTGCCGTCTCCCTTGCATGGTAACAGGGAACCGTCTCACTCTTGTAGGACGCTTCATGCTCCTCATCTATGATAATGAAACCCAGGTCAAAAAAAGGCGTAAACAGCGCGGAACGCGGGCCGATCATCACATCAAGTTCCCCGCTTTTCGCGCGCTCGTACTGATCAAAGCGCTCGCCCGCAGACATTCTGGAATGGAGAATCGAAACGCGATCCCCAAAGTGGTTGTAAAAGCGAAGAACCGTCTGGAACGTCAATGCAATCTCCGGAATCAGGACAATGGCCTGCCGCCCTTCCCGCACCGCAGATTCGATAAGAGCGATATAAATCTCCGTCTTCCCGCTTCCGGTCACGCCGTGAATCAGGCAGGGAGTACAGTCACCCGACTGCCGGTGCAGATTGATATCATCGACAATCTCCTGCTGTCGGGAATTCAACCCGACCCTCTTCCCCTGTTTTTTCATGCGGTCTAAGGGATTGCGCCAGTCCCGCAGCGATTCCACCCGGATCATCTGCCGCTCCTCCAGCGCACGGATTACGGA
>JAJPYF010000029.1:11753-14386 GCA_021205085.1 Clostridiales bacterium
GTCACATTCAACTTTGCCGTCACCGTCTCATAGGGAAGGGGCGACTGTGCAATAAGCGCCTCCAACAGCCTGGCACGCGCCGTCTGATGCTTTCGTCTGCACTCATTCAGCTGCTCCGCCGCCGTCTCCTCCGGCAAAATCAGGTAAATCAGCCGCTGCTGACGTTTGGCTGTCTTGCGCTTGACCGGCAAAACCATCTTTAACGCCTGATTCATCGTCCCGCCGTAATTCTCCCGCATCCATGCGGCCAGCGAGATTAGCTGTGCTTCGATCGGCACCCCCTCCGTCACCACGGAAGCAATCTCCTTCATCCGTCCCACATCAAACTCCGACGTGTCCGTAACCTCCACAACATAGCCGCGCACGATACGGTTCCCGTTGCCGAAGGGGACCTCCACCAGAACGCCGGGACGGATCTCCTCAGCCAGATTCTGCGGAATTTTATATTGAAACCACCTGTCCAGTTTACTGAGAGATATGTCTACCACGATATCTGCATAATAATTCATAGCAACTAATACTTCCTCAACCCGATCGACCCGTCATCTTCGGTATTCTCAATCGACCGTATCGTCACATAATACCCGCTCTGCTCATTAATCCGCACAAAAACCCGCTCCCCCGCCTTGTGCCCGAGGATTGCTTTTCCCAGCGGCGACTCGTTCGAAATCCATCCCTTCATGGAGTTTGCACGGACAGTCGTGACAATAGTATATTCCTCTTCCTCGTCATCCTCCTCAAACCAGAGCACAACCTTATTGTTCATCCCGACCTCATCGCTCTTTGACTCCTCGGAGATAATCACTGCCGTTTTCACCATCTTTTCCAGGTAGCGGATCCGCTTTTCATTCTCATTTTTGTACTGCTTCGCCGCCTTATATTCAAAATTCTCACTCAGGTCTCCCTGCGCGCGGGCTTCCTTTACCGCCTCCAGGGCCTCTTTCCGGATCACGACCTTTCGATGCTCAATCTCCGCCTCCATGCGGTCGATATCCTTCTGTGTCACCTTGTCGTACATATCTTAACACTTCCTGTTCGTATAAATAATGCCATGATAAAAAATCACCCTGCAGACTGTATTATAACACGGCTCACAGGGTGATTCTATCTTTTATTTTAAAATCGGTACAGCCTTATACCGGATACGCTCCGGTCTCCGTATCCGCGGCATCCGGATCCACACCGGTCTGCTGCGCCGCGCGGTACTTAAAGAAGTCGATGGCCTGCTTCGGGAACAGCGCATAGGAAAGCACATCCTCGTCCTGCTGTTTCCACTCCTTCATCTCACTCTCCAGCTTCTCCAGCTGCGGCTCAATGAGATCGGCCGGACGGCAGGTGATCGCATTCTTCGCCTCATCGCCCAGAACCTTCTCCACTACCTCCGGATTGAACGGCTTTACAGTCTGACCATACTGGCCGAGAAGAATGCCCTTTGTCTCCTTCGTGGCGACCTTATAGCGCTCACCCATCAGAACATTTAAAACTGCCTGTGTTCCGACAATCTGGCTGGAAGGCGTAACCAGCGGCGGCTCACCCAGATCCTTCCGCACACGCGGAATCTCCTGAAGCACTTCCTCGAACTTATCCTCCGCATTCTGCTCTTTCAGCTGCGAAACCATGTTGGAGAGCATACCGCCCGGCACCTGATAGCGCAGCGTGTTGATGTTGACGCCGAGAACCTTCGTGCTCAGAAGGCCGCTTGCGAGCGCTTCCTCGCGGATCGGCGTGAAATACTCGGCGATCTCTGCAAGGAGGTTCTGATCCAGCCCGGTATCATACTCCGTGCCGCGGAATGTCTCAACCATAACCTCTGTTGCCGGCTGGGAAGTTCCCAGCGCCAGCGGGGAGATAGCGGTATCGATGATATCGCAGCCCGCCTCAACCGCCTTCAGGCAGCTCATGGAAGCCACACCGCTGGTGTAGTGCGTGTGCAGTTCAATCGGAAGATCGACATTCTCCTTTAAGGCACTGACCAGACGCTCTGCCTCATAGGGAACCAGCAGGCCGGCCATATCCTTGATGCAGATGGAATCCGCACCCATATCCTCGATGCGTTTTGCAATATCAATCCAATAATCCAGCGTGTAGGCCTCGCCCAGTGTGTAGGACAATGCGATCTGGGAATGCCCCTTTTCTTTCTTGCAGGCATCCACGCAGGTTTTCAGGTTGCGCAGATCATTTAAGCAGTCAAAAATACGTATGATATCGATTCCGTTGGCGATGGATTTCTGGACAAAATACTCCACAACGTCATCCGCATAATGGGTGTATCCCAGAATATTCTGACCGCGGAACAGCATCTGAAGCTTTGTATTCTTAAATCCGTCGCGGAATTTTCTCAGACGCTCCCACGGATCCTCTTTCAGGAAACGCATGGACGCGTCAAACGTCGCGCCGCCCCAGCACTCCACCGCATGGTATCCGACTTTGTCCATCTTATCAATGATCGGAAGCATCTGCTCCGTCGTAAGACGGGTCGCCATCAGGGACTGATGGGCATCCCGGAGGACAGTCTCTGTTATTTTCAGAGGTTTTTTCTCCATATAAAACCTTCCTTTCTTCTCACTATATCCGTCAAAATATAATTTCTACAGAAAATCAATTTATAAACAGCACTTCTGCAGCCTCTACAC
>JAJPYF010000029.1:14396-23459 GCA_021205085.1 Clostridiales bacterium
ATACGCGGGCTGCCATCGGCACGGCGGAAACACCGGCGGAACCGATCAGCGGATTAATCTTTCCGTGCGTCAGCTTACAGAGAAGCTTCCCGAAGAGGACACCGGCGGCTGTGCCGAAAGCGAAGGCGACAAGACCCAGAACCACGATCTTGATCGTCGTGACCTTCAGAAATGTCTCCGCACTCGTGGACGCGCCCACGGATGTTCCCAACAGGATAACTACAATGTACATCAACGCATTCTGCGCCGTCTCAGACAGCTGTTTTGTCACACCACACTCGCGGAAAAGATTTCCGAGCATCAGCATACCGACCAGCGGAGCGGTCGTCGGAAGGATCAGGCAGACCACAATCGTGACGACGATAGGGAACAGAATTGCTTCCAGCTTGGACACTTCGCGAAGCTGTCCCATCTTGATCGAGCGCTCTTCCTTTGTTGTGAGCAGTTTCATAATCGGCGGCTGAATAATGGGAACCAGAGACATATAGGAATATGCCGCCACCGCAATGGGTCCCATAAGATCCGTCTGACCAAGCTTTCCGGCCAGGAAAATCGAGGTCGGTCCGTCCGCTCCGCCGATAATGGAAATCGCTGCCGCACCGGCGCCGTCAAATCCCATGAAAATCGCAAGAAAATAAGCGCTGAAAATACCGATCTGTGCGGCCGCTCCCAAAAGGAAGCTGATGGGATTCGCAATCAGAGGACGAAAATCCGTCATGGCACCGACCCCGAGGAAAATCAGGGACGGCAGGATGGACCATTCATCCAGCAGGTAGAAATAGTGCAGCAATCCGCCGACACCGTTTTCCGCATCCTCCGCCGCCAGCATGATATCCGGATAAATATTCACGAGAAGCATGCCAAACGCGATCGGCACAAGGAGCAGCGGCTCATAACCTTTTCTAATCGCAAGATACAGGAATACACAGGCAACGCCGATCATGACATAGTTTCCCCAATAGAGATTGGCAAACGCAGTCTGACCGAGGAAATTGCCCAGCGTCTCAATAAGATTCGACATAGCAACCTCCTAGTTCATCGTGGCTAAAGCTTCGCCCGCGGCGACAGCCTGACCCTTCGTAACATCAATACTCACCAGCGTGCCGTCCTGCGGAGCCACGACCGGAGTCTCCATCTTCATAATCTCAAGGATGACGACCGGATCACCCTTTGCAAGCGAATCGCCGGGTGCTGCCACGATATCGACAACCTTTCCTGCCGCTCCCGCGGGGATGATAACACTGCCTGCCGAGGCCGGTGCTGCAGCAGCAGCCGGTGCCGGTGCAGGTGCAGCCGGAGTCGGCGCTTTCTTCGGAATCGGAGTGGAAACCGCGGGTGCGGCTGCGCCGCCTGCGTTCTCCTCAACTGTCACGTCATATACATTGCCGTTTACTGTGATCGTATAACTTTTCATATAAATCTTCCTCCTGTTTTCTCTGTATACAGTCTCTGTCTGACTCATTTTACGGTTTGCTTACGCACGTTTTCGGATCGTTCTGACAATAAACCCATCCAGCGGAATCTGCTCGCTGGCCGCGATGGCCGCGGCGATCACCGCAATCAGCTCTGTACCGTCCGTCTGCACCACTGTGGCCGGAGCTGCCGCTGCAACAACCGGTTTCGGCGCGGGCTTTTTCGCAACCGGAGGCTCCGGCTGCGGTAATTCCTTTTTCTTTTTGGTAAAGCGCTCAACAATCCCCGGTATAAACCGGAAACAGTAGATAATCAGCGAAATCACGATCAGCATGATAAAAACCGTGCCGATGCCGAGAATCGTGTTAAACACTGCCGTGGTCATCTTTTCGCCCATCGTTTTCGTCTCCTCCGCGGCATATGCCGTCAGCGGAAACAACAGAACCGACACGGCGGAAAACAGACCGAAAAACCATTTCTTTGTTCTCTTCATCTCGTCTCTCCTCCCGGATCTACAACATGGAAAACGCCATGATCAAATGCTTTCTTGTATCCTTCGGGTCGATGACATTATCAATGACGCCGTGCGCGGCTGCCGACCAGACCGAGTTCTGACGGGACTCATACGCTGCCGCCTGCTTCTCTTTCGCCTCATCCTTCGCAAAAAGGATATTGGCCGCCTTCTCAGCCTCCATCATTCCGACCTTTACGCTGTCCCACGCGAATGTCATCGAGGAACCGCACCAGAGCGGCCGGGTGTTCATCGCAACAAAGGCCGACCCGTAGGTATCACCCGTGATCAGGCTGACCTTCGCCTCGCCGAGGTCGGCAATGGCGCTCATCATATGTGCCAGTGCCTTCGGCAGGTGTGCCTCTGTATCCGCAACCGCCGCAAAACCGTCCGCCGCGGAAACCGTCAGAACCGGAATCGCCGCTTTGGAACAGAAATCAATAAACTCAGCTGCCTTCTCACAGCCGCCCGCGGTCAGTCCCTTCGGCAACTCCTTTTTCACGGTTCCGTTCTCATCATACAGCGCCTGTACATTGCCCGCAGCGCCGACCAGGATGCCGTTCAGCTTTAAAAATCCGGTCACCATCTCCGGATGATACGCCGGACGGACCTCCAGAAAATCATAATTATCCGCACACGCGGCAAGCAGCGCGCGCGTGTCGGGAGTCGCCGTGACATAGCGGTTCAGCTCACCCTGGTCACAGCAGCCATACTCCTCATTCTCCACCATGGCGACAAGAGCGCGGATCTTCGCAATCAC
This sequence comes from Clostridiales bacterium, assembly GCA_021205085.1. GTDB lineage: Bacteria > Bacillota > Clostridia > Lachnospirales > Lachnospiraceae > Eubacterium_I. The sequence goes on from JAJPYF010000029.1 coordinate 17,081, forward strand.
CTCATCCTCACTCTCCACAACCTCCGCCTGTCCCGATACTTCATTCTGATATACGGCGGCATCATACTCAAGCGAAATCTTTTTGTCATCTGTAACCGTGTGGGGCGCGTTCACAAACATATCCGCACCCTTTGCCATATAGGTAAAGTCGCTGAGAGCCGGAACCATGGTCATGCCGCCCGCACAGGCTCCGAACACACCGCTGACCATCAAAAGCTCTCCTGCACATGCCATCTGCTTCGCAAGAATCGCAGAGAAGCTCTCCAGCGCGTCAACAGACTCCTGCAGACGAAAGCCGCCGCAGTCGATCAGTCCGATGACCGGCGCTCCGCTCCTCATCGCCTTGTCGTATAAATCAGCAATCTTTTTCGCATGCATCTCCCCGATTGTACCGTTTAACACCGCCCGGTTCTGACTGTAAACGAAGACCGGAATCCCCTCAATCTGTCCATAACCGGTGATGACGCCATCCGACGGCTCTGACTGTTCTTTCAGAGAAAAATCAGTGACGCGGGCGGATACATAAGCGCCCAATTCCACGAAACTGCCCTCATCCAGCAGCTTCCCGATGCGGTCCAGCGCAATATTTTCTGCCATTCGTGTTGCCTCCTTAGATTGTCTATTTTTTAACATAATTAGCCAAAACGTATTCTACTTTATTTTATCCCGTTTTTCAACCCTATATATTCTATTTTCCCGGATAAATGATGACAGAATCCACATCATAGCCCGCCAGCTTCTCCCTGCCGTTTAATCCGGCAAGCTCCATCAGGAAAAGTACCTTTACGACCTTGCCGCCCAGCCGCTCCACAAGCTTAATGCTGGCCTCGATCGTACCGCCGGTCGCCATCAGGTCATCGACCACAACCACGCGCTGCCCCGGCTTGATGGCATCCGTATGTATCTCCACCTCCGCCGTGCCGTACTCCAGCGCATAATCCTGAGAGATGGTCTCGCAGGGCAGCTTGCCCTTTTTCCGGACAAGGACAAACCCTTTTCCGAGATCTCTCGCAATGGGCGCCCCGAAGACAAATCCCCTCGACTCTGCTCCGACGACCACATCAAAATCAACGCCCTCCAGAAACTGCTCCATCCCGTCGATGGCAAGCTTTAACCCCTCCGGATCCTGTATTACAGTGGTAATGTCCCGAAAGATGATACCCGGCTCCGGGAAATCCGGAATGCTTCTCACATAGTCTTCTACTGTTTTCATGATCATTCTCCTAAATGTAATATTCTGGAATAGTGTAACATAATTTCAAAAGAATTCAAGCGCATTTACAAAGTATTTACTCACTGTACAGGAGTGTTCCCTCTTCATCAAATGACACATTTCCGAACGGCGAGGAATACCCGTTTACCAGACTGATGATATTCTGTTTCGTATCCCCTTCCGCCACAGTGGGCTGATAATCATTGTATCCGTTTGCCGAGCTCACGCGGCAGGGAATAATATTTGCGTCGATCTCATCCGTCTGCACTACCCCGTCCGCGATCGTGAAGGTCTGCTGAAAAATCATTGTGTTCTTGTCGGATGGATTTTTGTTTCCGCCAAAGCAGAAATTGCCCAGGCTGTAACAGATCACCTTCCCCTCATAGACCTCAACGCCCTGCAGCACATGCGGATGATTCCCGATAACCAGATCCGCGCCCGCATCAATGAGTTCGTGAGCCGTGGTCTGCTGATAATCGCTCGGATAATAATCTTTTTCGATGCCCCAATGGCAGCAGGCGATGATCACATCCGCCCCCTCCTCCCGAAGAGCGGCAATCTGCTCCTTCAGGGTGTCAAGTTTCTCTTCGGATTGTGAGAGCAGATTTGCCGAAACCATACCGACCGTCACGCCGTCATCCGTGACATAGGTGCCGCTCTGATCAGAGTAGGCATAGGTGATCCCCGCTTCCTCCAAAACCTGCTTCGTCTCCTGAAATCCCTCCTCACCGTAATCATAGGTATGGTTATTTCCCATGGAAGCCGCTTCCACCGAACTGCCCGTCAAAATTCCGACATATTCCGGCGCACCTTTGAGATTAAAAGTCTTCTCCACACGCTCAGTCGCTGTGGTCAGCACGCATTCCAGATTGATCAGAGTAAAATAATCCGACTCGAAGATGCAGCGTAAATCATCAAAGAAATAATCCTCTCCCCGTGCGTTATAGTATTCGGTGAAGGAACCCTCGTAGCTCTGATCCTGTGTCACCCCCAGTGTACAGTCGCCGGTCGCCGTGATCGTCAGTGTCAGTATCTCCGGCTCTGTCACCTCCGTGACGGATCCCGAAATTTCCGATTCTTCCGAACTGTCCTCTGACAATGTATCCGCGGCCGCAGATAATTCCGTTCCGGGTTCACTTTCATCGGCAGGCGAACTCCCCTGACCGCAGCCGGGCAAAAGGAAAAGTCCGGACAGGCATACGGCCAGTGCGAGGCAAAGCGTAATCTTTTTCATATGCAAATTCCTCTTCTGTATATTTTTATTGAATGTTTGTAAAACAAGCCGCTTTGATATATCATTCATATCACGGTTTGAGAACAGATCATACTTTCTTCTCCATGATGAAAAGATACATCCCGCTTTTTTCCAGAATGCAAATCTCCTTCAGCAGGCGAAACTTCCCCGTAATGCGAAGATATTTCTTGATCAGCCCCATCTCTCCGGAATAACAGATCACGCGGCCCTTCTCCGCAAGCATCTCCCATGATTTCTCAAAAAAGCGGCGGTAAAGCGCGTCCGTCTCCTCCCGCCCGCCGGCCGAAGACGGCATATCCGTGATAATCTCGTCAAAAAGGTATTCGTGTGTGAAATCAAAAAAATCACGGTTGATATAGTTGACGGGCATGCCGGTAAGCTTTGTGTTGGCACGAGCCTTCTGAACCGCCTCCCCGAAAATGTCAATACCGTAAGCGCTGCGCACCGGCCCGGCGAAGCGCCGTTCCAGAAGCAGTGTTCCCACGCCGCAGAACGGATCGAGCACCTGCGCATACTCAGCCAGATACGGCTTTGCCAGCGCCACAATTCCCGCCGCCGTCGTCGGGCGCAGACTCGCCGCCACATGATATTTCCGGTAACGGAACCGGTGATCCGGCAGCGTAAACAGCTTCAGAAACGGCAGAATCTGCTTTTCACGGTTGACAACCAGACGGATCTCTATCTCGTAGTGCGACACCGAATTAACCAGAGCACCGTCAAAAGCCTCTTCAACGGCCTTCGCCGTTTTTTTTGCAAATTCACTCTGCTCCTCACGCGGCATCGCCCCCGCAATTCCGACACGGAAATAAAACGATGCCTCTCCCCTATGGTTCTCTGTGAGAATAGTCGTGAAGTCGGATTCCTTCAATCTCTGCGCCATCTGCTCCGGTACGGCGGGAACGGTTCCGCCGCAATCCACACAAAACAGCATTTCCTGCCACAGCCGGTTGGTCAGAACCAGATTCATGTCCGTGACCGTCGTTCGCACGCCGCCGCTCAACATTTTCTTTTGAAACGGCAACTCTGCCGCAAGCGCATCGCGAAAAGCGGGAAGCGTTGTAAGGATCACCGTATTCGGCCTGAGATGTCCGCAAAACACGTGTTTTTTTATTCCCTCTTTCTGCAGCAGCAGCTCCCGCAGGGCAGAAATCTCCGCCTGAATATGTTTTCTCTCGTTTTCCGGTGCATCATAGTCCAGCAGCTCATCCAGTCTCCGGCGAAACTCCGCCAGATATTCGCCGCAGTCCATCGCAGCCATCGCCGTTACATACTCCGGGCGCACAAAAAGCGTCTCCTCCGCCTCGTAGGCATCCATCAGGACATCCACAGCCCCCGGAACCGCCAGCGTGCCCAGAACGGAAGCCGCATTCTTTCTCACCTTCGGATCATCGTCCGCCAGACACTTCATGATCACATCATAATTGCCACCGCAGACCTTCCGGAGCTGTTCCTGTCCGGCTTTGTCCTTTATCATTTTCTTTAACTCAATCAGGTTTGCGCGAAGATTCGTTCCGCTGCAAATATTTCCGTATATTTCTCTCAATATGCCGATACCCTCATTTTTCATCCGGACAAACCAACATATACGCAGAGTCTATCCGATCCTGTTTCTGTGATAGCCATGGATATCATAGCACAAAAGGGCGCATATTGTTATCTTTTTTTCATATGAATGATAAAAAGACGGAGAAAAAGAAATTGACGGCATTGTTGAAAAAGAAATCCATCCCCACCGTGTATACTGTCCACCTTGTCCTGTTTTTTGCTTTCTTTCTGGCAGGAATTTTGTCTGCCAATCTCCGCTGTGCGGACGAGGCATTCTGGATGGGCTTTCAGATTGAAAGCGCATGCCTGCAATATGAGGCACATGATCTGTCATGGACAGGCTTTTTCGTCTGGGCCTTAAAGCACAGACTGCTTCTGTGGCTCGTTCTCTGTGCATTCTCCTGTTTTCAGATCGGAGGCATCGTTCTGGCAGCATTCACCGGATGGGCGGGACTGTCGCTCGGTTTTCTCCTCGCCGTCCTTGCAGGGCAGTTCTCCCTCGGCAGCATTCCGATGGCCGCCGCTCTCCTGCTTCCGCAGCTGCCCTTTTATCTTATCGCGTGGCTTCTTTTAATCAAAAACAAAGTAAAACGGAGAGCAGACTGCATTGTGAAATGCCTCCTGCTCTCCGTCCTCTTCCTGACAGGCTCAGCCGCGGAATATAGCCTTAACCCATGGTTTCTGCAGAAAATATACGCGTTTGTGACGCTGTTTTCCTGAAAACGGCTGACTGCTTATAAAAAGCAATCCTGTATAATCAGCATATTTTCCCCTGCACGGTCTCCTCAATCCGCAGCAATCGGTTGTACTTCGCTGTACGCTCTCCGCGGCAGGGCGCTCCGGCCTTAATCTGACCGCAGTTTAAGGCAACGGCGATATCTGCGATCATAGAATCCTCCGTCTCGCCGGAACGGTGCGATACGATGGTCTGATATCCGGCCCGTTTTGCAGTGACAATTGCTTCAAATGCTTCAGAAAGCGTGCCAATCTGATTCACTTTAATCAGAATTGCGTTTCCCGCCTTTTTGGGAATACCTTCCCGCAGTCGCTTTGTGTTGGTGACAAAGAGATCGTCTCCTACCAGCCGAATCCGGCCGCCGAGGCGCTTTGTCAGCTCGATCCACCCGCTCCAGTCATTCTCATCCAGCCCGTCCTCAATGGAGATGATAGGATATTTTTCGATCAATTGTTCATAGTATTCAATCATCTCATCCGCAGTGCGTTGATGAGAGAGTCGGTACAGGGCGGAATCACGGTTATAGAGTTCGCTTGCCGCCACATCCAGAGCAAAGGCAATCTGCCGCCCCGGCTCGTACCCGGCTTCTCTCACCGCCCGCATCAGATAATCCAGCGCCTCCTCCGTGTCTTTCAGATCCGGCGCAAACCCGCCCTCATCTCCGACCGCGGTTGAATGCCCGTCCTCCTTCAGAAGTTTTCGGAGCGTATGATAAATTTCCACGCACCACCGCATTCCCTCGCGGAAGAGGACATTTCCGCTTTCATCCTTTGCGCCCACAGGCATGATCATAAATTCCTGTACATCCAATGCGTTCGCTGCGTGACACCCGCCGTTTAAAATATTCATCATAGGAAGCGGCATACGAACGCCATACACACCGCCCAGATAACGAAACAGCGGCTGGTCAAGGGCGGCCGCTCCTGCCTTTGCACAGGCCATGGAAACCGCAAGCATGGCGTTTGCCCCGAGATTGCATTTGTTGTCCGTCCCGTCTGTACACTGCAGAATGTGATCGATCATCACCTGATTGGAGGCATCTTTTCCGAGGAGCACCGTGCGAATGCGGTCGTTGACATTTACCACTGCCTGCCGCACACCCATCCCGTGATAGCGTCCGCTGTCTGTGTCCCGCAATTCTTTTGCCTCGTGTTCTCCGGTACTTGCGCCGGACGGAACGCTTGCCCTCCCGGTAAAAAACTTATTTTTATACTGCACTGTCACCTCTGCCTCCACGGTGGGATTGCCGCGGGAATCGAGGATTTCTCTGGCGTAAACATGAATGATTTTCAGGTATGCTGCCATATGATCTTTATCCTTTCCATTTCTCTTCCGGTTCGTCGAACCTGTTTCTAGTATTTTCCATTGGAAAGGGATTTATTCAGATCCGTTTCATAGGCTGCATTGCTATTTTTCCGAATCCTCCGTGTTCATTTTATTTTCGCGTGACTCAAACCGCTGATTTCTTCTCTTTCTTTTATAATTCATCAGCTTCCGAATGATAAGAACAATCACAACCACCGGAACCACAACCATCAGTATGATCGGCAATCCCCCGAGGAAATTGACGGCAAAGTTGCGGATCCCGCGCCCCACGCGGTAGATATTTTCGCCGCACTTCGTCCTGACG
>JAJPYF010000029.1:23469-24317 GCA_021205085.1 Clostridiales bacterium
ACGCTGCCCCAGAAGGTCTCGTCGGCAACCGCCGTCTCCCGCTCAACCTCATCAATATAAAGATAAACCGTGCTGTAATTTACTTTGTTATCATAAACACGAAGCTGGGACTCATAGCTCTCAATCTCGTAGCGGACATCTGTCAGCTGAGACTGAATTGCGATGATATCCTCGATGGTCTCCGCCGCCTCCAGCATGGTAAGCAAGGTCTCCTGTTCCGTCCGGAGAGCTGTCAGGTGACTCTCCAGATCAACATAAGTCAGAGTCACATCCTCCGTGCTCTCACTGGTGTATGTAACAGTGGCATTCTCCCCCACCAGTGAAACAAACTCGTCAAGACTGTCCGCCGGAATGCGGATTGTCATACTGCCCCACCGGGTAGCATATGCAGAGGATGAAGCAGAAAGCTCTGAACTTTCCACATAACCGCCCAGTTCTTCCGCCCGTGCCTCCACAGTCCCGATAAGCGCGTCAAACTCCGTCGTCTCCACGTTCATATTCACGGTACGGATCAGCTTCTGTTCATATGAATCATCCGCAGAGCCGCTGTCTGAAACATCTTCCGCTGCGAATTCACTAACTCTCGTGTCCGTGGCCGTATCCGAGGAATCCGCGTACTCCTCCGCCACGGCATCCTCCGCGTAGCCCATATCCGTTTCGTCATAAGCATCCGCCGTCATCGTCACGGCGTCAGACGAACTGTAAACCGAGCTTCCGCATCCGGCCAGTGCGACGGCAAATGCCATCGTCATAAATAAAGTTATACATTTCTTTATCATGCTTCTCCCCTCTTTCTGTTTCAATTTTTACCTAAAGTAACATTCTGCATATTCCTTCTTATCACATAT
>JAJPYF010000163.1:0-3463 GCA_021205085.1 Clostridiales bacterium
ATACATAGTGATGACTGCGTAAGCAGTCATATCCGTTTACAGATGAAAGTGTCGTAAATAGACAGACAGATGGGGCTTGGTGGCTGCGTCAGCAATCGTGTCCGTTTACTCATACCGCAGCGCATCGATAACCTCCATTTTCGACGCTTTTTTTGCCGGATAGGATCCGAAAAAGATCCCGATCAGCATGGAGAACCCGACAGACAACAGAATAGCGATTCCGGACGGCCGCACATTTAAAATAATATAAGAGGAGTAATCCGCATAATAGGTGTTGACCAGCAGCCACGCCACCTTTCCGAGTATAAACCCGAGGAGAAGGCCGAGAAGGATCCCGATCACCCCGCCAATCACGCAGAGCACCACCGATTCGATCAGAAACTGCTGACGGATGGTCCGGTTTTTCGCACCCAATGCCTTCCGGATGCCGATCTCCCGCGTCCGCTCCGTGATGGAAACCAGCATAATATTCATAACGCCGATTCCGCCCACGATCAGAGAAATCGCCGCGATAACGGAGATCGCGATCGTGAGAACATTGATCACCGTATCTATGACGCCGAGCTCGCTGGACTGGTTGTAGCACCAGATTTCCCACTTGTCGTTTTCGCTGTAAATCTCCGTGAAATAACTCTCCACCTCAGCCTGTGCCAGATCTGCATCCGCTCCGATCTGCAGCTGAATATTCACATAGCTGAATCCGGATATATCCTCCTGCGAGAGAGCGTTTACAGTCGTCACAGGGATATACAGATATGTGTATCTGTCCTGCTCCGCCAGAGATGTATCGACACCGAAAATCGCTTCACTGTACTCATACACACCTACAACGGTAAATGTATAGCTGTAACCGTCCGTACTCTCAAAGACAATCTGTTGGCCGATGGGATTTTCCTCCCCGAAATAATTGTCCGCCATCCGATCAGAAACCAGACAGACTCCCTTTTCCTCCAACATATCCTGCCGGGTGAAATTCCTTCCCCGAAGCAGCTCCAGCGAATTATATTCGATCTCCTGATCCGTAACACCCTCCACATAAACATTAGCGTAGGTATCGCTGTTTTCAAAAATCTGCCCTTCTCCCAGCCAGGTCGATGCCGTAAATCCGGCAATCTCATCCGGATAAGTCTCCTGCAGCTCAACCAGCATTTCAATGGTAATGTAATCCTCCTTCTCCATCTCCTGATATTCCCATGTCTCCCACTCGTCCTCGTCCTCCGGATAAACCGCATCCACGCTCACATAGATGAAGTTCCCGCCCAGAGAATTCAGCGTTGCGCTCAAGGTGCTTCGCAGGGAGGTTCCGATCGTTGTAATGGTGATGACCGCTGTGATACCTATGATGATGCCCAGCATGGTAAGCAGGGAGCGCATTTTATTTTCAAAAATATTGTGCAGCGCCTCTTTTATATTCTCCACTAACACGGCAGCTCCCCTCCTCTCCCGTCCGAGGTAATGACTCCGTCATTTAAAACCACAACCCTCTGGGTTTCCTCCGCAAGCTCTCTGGAATGGGTGATCAGTACGATGGTTTTCCCCTGCTCCTCATGAAGCTTGTGAAAAATATCCATGATCATATGTCCGGTGCGGGAATCCAGCGCGCCGGTCGGCTCGTCCGCTAATATGATTGAAGGCTCATTGATCATGGCGCGGGCAATGGCAATCCGCTGATTCTGCCCGCCGGAAAGCTCATTCGGCCTGTGAGCCGTCCGATCCTCCATCCCAACCAGACGGAGCATCTCCATTCCCCTTTCCTTTAAATCCTTCCTCTTTTCTTCACTGTACAAAAGAGGAAGCGTCACGTTTTTCAGCGCGTTCGATCTGCCGATCAGATTAAAATTCTGGAATACAAATCCGATTTTTTTGTTCCGGATGCCGCTCCTCACAGCATCATTCATCTGATTCACATTCTGCCCCTCCAGAAAGTAATCGCCCTCTGTCTGGCGATCCAGAACACCGATGATATTCATCAGCGTGCTCTTTCCGGAACCGGACTCTCCCACGATGGATATGAACTCACCCTTCCTGACATTGAGATCAATCCCATGCAGAATCTCCAGCTCGTTAGGCTGTCCGATATAAAATTTCTTAATGATATGCTCCATTTTGATTATCACATCCTGTGACATATCCGGTCTCCTGTCCATTTTCTGCATTAACCAACCGTGATTGTTATCTCTTCTTCGTAATCATCCCCGGATTCTTCTTCCATATAGAAGCTGCCGTCAAAGATATCCCCTTCCGTAATGGAATAATCCATGATAATATAATCGCCCTCCGCGAGATCGCCGCCGGTCACTTCCATATAGTAGTCTATCTCCTCGCCGACCTCAATGTCCCTTCGCACGGCGATGAAATCCATATCTACGTTGTTTCCTTCCGCAACCAGGACATACGCCTGCCCGTCCTCGTCATACTGCACCAGATCGTAGGGAACACAGAGTATATCTGACTTATCTGTGAGAATAATCTTTGCCTTCACCGACATACCGCTTAAAAGCTCACAGTCATCCATGCGGATATCCACGGAAAATCCGCCGGTACCGGTTTCGGAAGAGGTTGTCAGCACCTTCACCACCCGCACGATCTCCCCGTTAATCTCCTCATCCGGAAGCGCGTCCGCCGTAATGACCGCCTTCATCCCTTCCTCAAGACTCAGAATATCCGTCTCGTCGACCGTCGCCGTCATAATCATGGTGTCCACACTCTCAACGGTAACCAACGTTGCATCAGGCGTGTTGACATCACCCACCGCCGCCTTGACGTCCGTGACAACCCCGTCGGTCTGGCTGATAATCTCGCAGTCATCCAGTTGACTGTACAGCGTATCCAGCTGCTTCTGAGTGGTCGTATCGTCTGTCGTACTGTATTTTTCCATGTCAATGGTATTCTGTGCATTGTAAATCGCTTCATCCGTCGCCGACTTCACAGAATTATAGTTTGCTTTTGCCTCGCTTACGGCAGCCTCAGCGGAAGACACCGCAGCCTGATACTCCGGCAACTCCGTTTGCAAAGCAGAAATCTGTGCAGCAAGATCGGCTTTTGCCGTCTCATCCTCGGCGGCATTCATCTGATCTGTCAGCGCCGTGATCTGGTCATTTACCGTATTCAGTGAAGCCACTGCCGCCTCGTAGGAGGACTGGGCGCTTGAAATCGCCTGATTCGCCGCCGCGAGCTGTGTCTCCTGATCAGACTTTGCCTGCTCCAAAGCACGCTGGTTCTGCGTGGAGGTATTCGCCGCCAGCGCTTCCGCGTTAGCGATGGAGGTCTCCAGCATATCGATTTCCGACTGAATCGCCTCCGTATCCAGCGTAGCGATCACATCGCCGACCTTCACTTCATCGCCGACTGCCACATTCACCGTCAGAATCTCCGATGCGGCCGAAGAGGAATAATTCATGCCGGACTCCCCGCTGACCGTTCCCTTCAGGGAAATGTATTTGGACAGATCTCTCTTCTGAAC
>JAJPYF010000163.1:3473-5909 GCA_021205085.1 Clostridiales bacterium
TTTGACTCGATGGCCACGGTATTTAATTATTTCCTTACGAAAAATACGAGGGCGATGATCACCGCCGCAATGATCACAAGAATAAGAATCAGCTTTTTTCGTTTGAATTGTTTTTTCACGATATAACCTCCCCGCTCTCAGACTGCTGAATGTATTATATAGGGGGAAGTCTGCTTTTTTACAGCAAAATTTCTTAATACATTATTAAGATTACATCAAAAAGAGGATAAGATTTCTCTTATCCTCCGCTCACAATTCGCAACTGCGATACTCCTGTACCGCTGTCTCATACAGATTGTTGCCCTCTGAATCAATGACGACGATCGCCGGAAAATTTGTTATCTCCAGCTTCCGGATTGCCTCCGCGCCGAGATCCTCGTAGCAGACAATCTCCGACTTCGTAATACATTTTGAGAGGAGCGCTCCCGCGCCGCCCACCGCGGCAAAATAGACTGCCCGGTTCCGGATGATCGCGTCGACCACCGCCTGGGAACGCTTACCCTTTCCGATCATCGCCTTCTCTCCCAGATCGAGGAGCGTCGGAGCATACCGATCCATCCGGCTTGCCGTCGTCGGACCGGCGGAGCCGATCGGCCGTCCCTCCCGCGCAGGAGACGGTCCCATGTAGTAGATAGTGCAATCCTTCACATCGATGGGAAGTTCTTCTCCCCGCTCCAACACTTCCATCATTCGCTTGTGCGCCGCATCCCGCGCCACATAGATCGTCCCGGAGATATAGACATAGTCGCCCGCGTGAAGGCTGGCGGTCACATCCTCAGTAATCGGGGTTCCTATATATTTTTCCATCTAAACAGTTCCTTTCCTGTATTCAGATCACCCTCACCGCATGCCGATTCACATGACAGCAGATATTCACAGCCACCGGCAGTCCGGCGATATGCGTCGGATAGGTATTGATGTTCACCGCGAGCGCCGTCGTCGTTCCCCCCAGACCTGCGGAACCGATGCCGAGACCGTTGATTCTCGCCAGCATCTCCTCCTCCATCTCTCTGACATAGGGAATCGACGAGCGCTCATCCACACTCCGGGTCAGCGCTTTTTTCGCGAGAAGAGCACACTTCTCAAACGTGCCGCCGATACCGACGCCGACTACCATGGGAGGACAGGCATTCGGACCCGCGTCCTGCACTGTCGTCAGAATCGCCTGTTTTACTCCCTCAATGCCGTCCGCCGGTTTCAGCATAAAAACGCGGCTCATATTCTCGCTGCCGAATCCCTTCGGCGCCACCGTGATTTTTACCCCGTCGCCATCCACAATCTCCGTGTGCAAAACGGCCGGTGTGTTGTCCCTCGTATTCTCCCGGATCAGCGGATCCTTCACGACGGATTTCCGGAGAAATCCATCCGTGTATCCCCGTCGTACTCCCTCGTTAACCGCTTCCTCAAGGCTTCCCCCGACAAAATGAATGTCCTGGCCGATCTCCAGAAAAACAACTGCCATCCCCGTATCCTGACAGATCGGGATCTTTTCCTCATCGGCGATCTGCAGATTTTCTTCCAACTGCCTGAGAATCTGCTTTCCGAGCGGAGACTTTTCTGACCCGGTTGCTCCTTTCAGAGAACGCTCCATATCCGGAGTCAGACCGTAATTCGCCTCGATACACATTTCCTTAATGTTATACGTCAGCTCCCTGACATCAATTTCCCGCATCATATCCGTACCCTTCCCGTAAACCTTATTCCTCGGAATGATTCTCAGATTCCGGATTTTCTTCTTCCTCCGAAAGTTCCTCCGCCTCCGAAGTCTCTTCGCGCATCACCTTTGTAAAGCTCGCGACCGTCACATCCTCCGCCAGACTGATCACTTTCACGCCGGATGTTACCCTGCCGAGGACCGAGATGTCACTGACCTTCATCCGTATAATAATCCCCTCCGTCGTGATCACTAAAATCTCATTGTCGTCGCTGACAGCCTTCGCTCCGACGATACACCCGCTTTTCTCTGTAATCTTGTAGCACAACACGCCCTTTCCCGCGCGTTTCTGGGAAGAAAACTCCTCAATCCGCGTCCGCTTTCCGAGTCCGTTTTCCGATACGATCAGCAGATACTCTCCCTGCGCATCCAACTGCATGGCGACAACCTCGTCTCCCTCAGAGAGATTAATTCCGATGACACCCATGGACACACGGCCGGTTTTTCTGACATCCGTCTCATGGAAACGGATGCATTGTCCGTATTTTGTGATAAGGAAGACATCCTTCTTATCATCCGTGAACTTTACCTCGATCAGCTCGTCATCCTCGCGGAGAACGATGGCGGTCAGTCCGTTTTTCCGCACATTGGCATATTCCGACAGGGTTGTCTTTTTCACAAGGCCCTTTTTCGTCGCCATAAAGAGATACCAGCTGTCCGCCTCGTCGTAATCCTTGATTGGAATGACCGCGGTGATTTTTTCTCCCGGCATCATCTGAAGC
>JAJPYF010000023.1 GCA_021205085.1 Clostridiales bacterium
TCATTATACAGATCAACCACGCCGTTTGCAAACTGTATCTGAAGATCCGTCACGATTCCCGAATCATTTCTATCCGCTATGGAGATACCGGTGTATTCCCCCAGATCTGCGGCGGAGGCAAGGGCCGCTCCGGCCAGATCACTCATACGGATCCTTTCGGGATTTTCGGCGAGCTCCTCCGTGACAGCCTGCTTTACGGAGTCCTGTCCGGATTTCAGATCCAGCGCCGCTTCCCAGCGAAAATACCGGCTCTCCGAATCATATGCCGCAACTTTCCGGTCACGGAGAAATGTGTCAAATGAATCTCCGCCCGTACCTTCCGTCAAAAGAGAAACACCGGGCAGATACGCGAGTTCCTCCTTCTGCCACACTTCCATCCCGGATGTATACCCGCAGGAAGTGGAAAAATAATAAATCTCCGCCAGGTATCCTTCGTATCCCAGCACCATTCCGGCCGTATCGGCCACCGCCTGTGCCGCTTTCTCGTTCTCCTCCGACGGCAGATAGACCTGACACTCCGTCGTGTCAACCAGATCGGCAGAATACGCCGCGTATCCGCCCTGCGCGACCAGATAGCACGCATAGGTCCGGGCACAGATTGCCTGCGCCTTCAATGCCTCCGTCTCAAAGCGCTCCGGCATCTCCCCCGGCACCACGCCGCAGAGGTAAATCTCCAGATCCACCTCATTTACAATCCGGATCCCGTTTTCGTCCCTGTACAGGAAAAATGAGCCGCCATACCATGAAGAGGCCGCATTGCCCGCCGCATCCGCGATACAGATCTTCCCGCCGCTGTCTGTCTCCACCGTCAGCTCATCGACCTCCCATTCCTCCATCAGCGCCGCACAGTCTGCCGGGCTATCCGCCTCCACATCACAGGTATGTACACTGCCGTCAGTAATCCGGATCGGAACCGACCCTTTTACAATCACACTGTCCCGGTAAACGGATGCGTGATTATCCTGCGTCAGCAGGACGCGCACCGTCTCCGGAATATCAATCGCTACGGGCGTCTGTCCTTCGGAATCGCTTTCCTGCATCTCTGTGTCCGCACGGTCTGATGCATCACTGTCCCCCGGATCCGCGTACAGGCCGAGGAGAAGATTTCCGCTTATGTATACCTCATAGCTTTCGCCATACTGAAAGTCGATGCTCTCCGGATCACAGTCATAATTGCCGTTGTCGGCGATCAGCCGGGATTCGTCCAGCATCCCCAGATACCGGATTGTCACTACCTGAACCTGATCACTCAGCCCAAGATATTCTGTCAGCGCGTCATAAACTGCACACCACTGCGGTCGGCTGAGCTCCTCCGCCTCATCCAATGCCGCCTTTTCATTGATGGCCGTCTGCAAAGAGCCGACATCCAGAAATTCCAGGAGATAATCGACATCGCCTCCCGTCAGATAGGTTCCCATTTCCGGCAGAATCCATGCTCTGGTCTCCTCCGGCGAGAACGGGAGAATCTGCAGATAACCGGCCAGCTCTGCGGTCCGGACATGGTCCTGTACTGCACTCACGCTCTCGTTTTTTGCCGTGACAGTTCCCCTCAGATAGCGGATTTCCAGACACAGCGCGAGACACACCGCCAACAGCGTAAATATCCGGATTCGCAATTTCTTTCTTCGTTTCTCTCTTCCCATACCTGTCCACCCTGCCCGCGCAACCGTGACTCCGGCTGCTGATTTTCCGTCTTCACACCGACACAGGAAAAGAAGCTGCCAAAGCAGCTTCTTTTCTCTTTCGTATCATAAGATTCCTCTTTTGTCCCTCTGTGACTTTATCGAAGGTATCCTGATCTTTATCTTTTGTAACTCCCAGGATGCCGTACCCGCGATTTTGACGCCCAGCAAAAGTGCCAGGTGGGTGTCCGCAATATATCTTCTGCCTTCCACTGATACGAGGCGGCCTGACATCCGACATACAATGTAGGAGTCCCATGAACATAAATGTAGGTTCAAAATAGCAAGGCTGTCGAACATCCCAGGAAGTACTTTCAATGTGATTATACTCTACTATGTGCGTATTCGTCAACATTCATTCGCAGTTTGAAGCTTTACAAAGTATTTCCAGACCGGATTCCGGCAAAGAAAAACTCCCTGACAAAAAATCATCAGGGAGAATTTTTAAAATGAAATTATGCCTGCGGGCCGGCGGCAACCAGTGCCTTGCCGAGCTCGTTGCCCTCATATTTTTTAAAGTTCTTCACGAAACGGCCGGCCAGATCCTCTGCCTTTGTCTGCCATTCGGAAGCATCCGCATAGGTGTCTCTCGGGTCAAGGATTGCGGGATCCACGCCAGGAAGCTCGGTGGGAACCTCCAGATTAAAGAGCGGGATTTTCTTTGTAGGCGCATTCAGGATGTCGCCGTTTAAGATCGCATCGATGATACCGCGGGTATCTTTGATGGAGATTCGTTTTCCGCTGCCGTTCCACCCGGTGTTGACCAAATAAGCCTTTGCGCCGCTCTTCTCCATCCGCTTTACGAGCTCCTCCGCGTATTTCGTGGGATGAAGCTCCAGAAACGCCTGTCCGAAGCATGCGGAGAAGGTCGGGGTCGGCTCGGTGATGCCGCGCTCCGTTCCGGCAAGCTTTGCGGTAAATCCGGAGAGGAAATAGTACTCGGTCTGCTCCGGTGTCAGAACGGAAACCGGAGGCAGGACGCCGAAAGCATCCGCGGAAAGGAAGATCACGTTCTTCGCCGCAGGAGCCGCGGAAACCGGACGAACAATATTCTCAATATGGTCGATCGGATAGGAAACACGGGTGTTCTCTGTCACGCTCTTGTCCGCAAAATCAATCTTTCCGTCTGCATCCAGCGTAACGTTCTCCAGCAGAGCGTTGCGCTTGATGGCATTGTAGATATCCGGCTCAGACTCCTTGTCCAGATTGATGACCTTTGCATAGCAGCCGCCCTCAAAGTTAAAGACGCCGTTGTCATCCCAGCCGTGCTCGTCGTCGCCGATCAGCAGACGCTTCGGGTCTGTGGACAGCGTGGTTTTGCCGGTTCCGGAAAGTCCGAAGAAGATCGCCGTGTTCTCGCCGTTCATATCGGTGTTGGCGGAGCAGTGCATGGCGGCAATGCCCTTCAGCGGCAGATAGTAGTTCATCATGGAGAACATACCCTTCTTCATCTCGCCGCCGTACCATGTGTTTAAGATTACCTGCTCACGGCTTGTGATATTGAAGACAACCGCAGTCTCGGAGTTGAGTCCCAGCTCTTTGTAGTTCTCCACCTTCGCCTTGGATGCGCAATACACCACAAAGTCCGGAGTGAAATCAGCCAGCTCCTCCTCGGAGGGACGGATAAACATATTCTTTACAAAGTGAGCCTGCCACGCCACTTCCATAATAAAACGGATCGCCATGCGGGTGTCCTTGTTTGTGCCGCAGAACGCGTCCATCACAAAAAGGCGTTTGCCGGAGAGCTGCTCTACCGCAAGCTCTTTCACCGCGTTCCAGGTCTCCTGGCTGGCGGGATGGTTGTCATTTTTATACTCGTCCGTCGTCCACCATACGGTGTCCTTGGAATTCTCATCCATGACGATAAATTTATCCTTGGGAGAACGGCCTGTATAGATACCGGTCATAACATTGACCGCATCCAGCTCGCTGAGCTGTCCCTTCTCATAGCCCTCAAGCTCCGGCTTCATCTCCTCCTCAAACAGAAACTCAAAAGACGGATTGTACACAATCTCTGTCGTCCCTGTGATACCATACTGGCTCAAATCAATTTTTCCCATAACACTCTCATCCTTTCTCATTGATAGATTCTTTATGATTGTTATTATCAAGATGATCTCTCATCTCTCTGCTGTGTTTATTCACGATAAAATCCGAATCGCCCTGCTCGTACCGATCCGGCTGCATCCCGCGGCAATATACTGTTCCATCTCCTCCCGCGTGGAGATGCCTCCGGCCGCCTTGATCTGAACCTGCGGGGCGATATGCTCGCGCAGCAGATTCACATCATCCAGTGTGGCGCCTCCGCAGCCGAAACCCGTCGATGTCTTGATAAAATCCGCTCCCGCCTCCGATACACAGCGGCAGAGCGCGATTTTCTCCTCTTCGTTCAGATAGCAGGTCTCGATAATCACTTTCAGGATGTGCTCCCCGATCGTCTCTTTCACAAGACGAATCTCCTCCGTGACATCGGCAAATTTACTGTTTTTTACTTTGCCGAGATTAATCACCATGTCAATCTCGTTTGCTCCGTCCCGGATGGCCTGTCCGGCTTCCGCAACCTTCGCCGCCGTGTTGGCATTGCCGAGGGGAAACCCGACAACCGTACAGATATTCAATCCCGGAAAAGTGTCCCGGACTCTCTTTACATAGGAACTGGGAATACAGACAGCAGCCATTCGGAAAATAATCGCTTCGTTGCACAGATTTTTGATATCATTCCATGAAGTCCATGCATTCAGCGCCGTGTGTTCTACATATCGATATAATTCCTCTTTCCTCATGCATCAGTCACCTGATTTCACCTTCCTGCGTTTTATCCGTTGCTTATTTTAATATATTTTTGCAAAAAAATCCATACTTCATCTTATCTTTGGAGGTTCGACTTGTTTTCCGAAATCACATCCGGTCTTTTTGTGAATGTTGCACAAAGCATGGAACAATGCCGTTTCCCGTGCATTCATTCCCATTCCGCGACGCAACCTCCTATACGTTTAAGAACCTGCAGACGACCGCTTCCATCTCATCCGTCTCGCAGACCGTATCGTGAAGCACCTCTGCGCTGCGGATCTCCTCGATTGCACGCGGCACTGTCACATTTGCCAGACGGGAGAGTTCATCGACCAGTTCAAAATCACCCATGGCGTCATGCTTCTCGTCGATCGCGTTCATCACACTGCGGGTAAACTTAAACGGACTTGCCGTAGAAGCAATCACCGTCTTTTTCTCATCCCCCGTCTCTGCGATATACTTCTGATATACAGCGGAAGCAACAGCGGTGTGGGTATCGATGACATATCCGGTATCCTCGTAAAGTCTGCGGATCTCCGCAGCAGTCTCCGCCTCATCCGCATAGTTTCCGTAGAATGTGCCAAGCTGTGTGCGCATCTCCGGCGTAATCTCATATTTTCCGCTTGACGAAAGCTGCCGCATCAGCTCCGCATTCTTCCCGGCATCCTCACCGGCATCCTCACCGGCGATCCGGTAAATCAGCCGCTCCAGATTGCTGGAGATCAGAATATCCATGGACGGGGAGGAGGTCAGCTTAAACTCCCGGTTCCGGTCATAGACGCCCGTGGAGAAAAAGTCGTAGAGCACCTTGTTCTCATTGGAAGCACAGATCAGCTTCTCAATGGGCATCCACATAGTCTTCGCGTAAAAAGCCGCCAGGATATAGACGAAATTGCCGGTGGGAACTACCACATTGATGGTCTCTCCCGCCTTGATCTCGCCGCTCTCCACCAGTCTCGCATAAGAATAGACATAGTATACGATCTGCGGCACCAGCCGGCCGATGTTGATGGAGTTTGCGGAGGAAAACTGATATCCCGCCGCGTCCAGCCGGGCCTTCAGCTCCGGATCGGAGAACATCTGCTTCACACCGGTCTGCGCCTGGTCAAAGTTTCCGTGGATTCCCACGACCAGAGTGTTGTCCCCCTTCTGGGTCACCATCTGCTTCTCCTGAATGGGGCTGACGCCGTTTTTCGGATAGAAAACAATGATCTTCGTCCCCTCCACATCCGCAAATCCGGCCAGCGCCGCTTTTCCGGTATCACCCGACGTGGCGGTCAGAATTACAATGTCATTGGTCACGTGATTCTTCCGCGCGGAGGTAATCAGCAGGTGCGTCAGGATAGAAAGCGCCATGTCTTTAAAGG
>JAJPYF010000010.1 GCA_021205085.1 Clostridiales bacterium
CACGCCAGATAGAACAGGTCCCGCAGCGGCATGTTCGGGTTGATCGTCGACTGGTGTTCATACAGAGCCAACCGGTCGTACAGCATGAACGACACATCGTTCTTCATCCCCATATAGATCGCGTTCTCCAGCGTCGTCACCACAAGGTCATCCGGGTTGTCATACGCCGTCCCGTTCATGGCGTTGTACAACTCCAGGAACTCCCGTTTTTCCTTGAAGATCATGCGGAAGATGCGGTCCTTGTATGTCCGCATCGGGATGCCGAGCAGCATGCTCTCCTCGAAGGCCGCCTGCGCAAGGTCCATCCGGTACCCATCTGAGTTCGTTTGTTTTGTCATATCGTATCCTCCTTCGTTTGTTGTTGAGAGGATACCTGCTTCCCCAGAATCCTCTCTGCTCAATGATTTTGTAAGCATCGAAAATTCTAAGATGCGGAACACCGCAGTAAATGCAGAATGACAAAGCTGCCATCAGATGTCTGTCGGACATAAGAAAACCCGACACGCGATAGAATTAAATGCTTGAGTGGAGTATAACATACCAAGCTGAAAATGTCAGTATTTTTCTGAAGAAAAATCGGGACGTTATAATAATTCACGCGCAACAACTAACAACATATTCTTCACTGTTCCATCGTGCGGAAATGGGATTCTGCGCCCGTATTTCGTGCTTTTGGGATGCTTATTCACGGGATACGGACTTGCTTTTCAACGACTGTAATCGTATTTTTCAGCATTCCCATCCAACAAGAATATGTATACGTTCCTTCTTCCATCGGTGTAAACTCGATTACAACCTCACCTACAGTAAGTTTTACCTGCTGATTAAACGCCGACAGAACAATTTCGTTATTACAGCCGTTCAGATTTTTCTCGTCTACCTCTATTGTCCATACAACAGGAATCCCTGCGGTAACCTGAATATCGTCATAGCCGTTGGCGTGAAGAGTTGTTGTCACATACTGAACATCTCCGTCAATGGTTGAAACGACAGCCTCATCCGTATTTGTGCCTTTCGATGAGACAGTAAAGCCTGTCAGGACAAGATTGTTTTGTATCATGAAAATCCCCATGATAACCAACAGAATAGAACCAACCTGTAGCATACGTTGCCGCCAATGCGTTTTCAGTATCCCCGCAGCCAAACCAAATGAAAAGACAAGGGGAATCGTACCCAGGCAAAAGGAAAACATGGACAGGGCTCCGGCCAGCATACTGCCGCTGGCAATGGCATAGACCTGCATGGATTGCAGTGACCCGCAGGGCATTAACCCGTTTGCCAGGCCCATTGCAAAGGAGCTGTGTTTTCCCACACTTTGTATTTTGTCAGACAGTTTTCCTGACAGCTTCGGAAAAAGACGAACAGGCAGAGAAATGCCTCCCAGCATATTGATGCCCATGAGCAGCATAAACCCGCCGGCAATCAGGCCGATCACACCCCTTACCTGCAAGGTGATGGCAGCTTTTTCGCCGATAAAACCCAGAATACCGCCGATCAAGGTGTAGCTGGACAGCCGTCCAAGATTGTATAAGATACTACGGCGCAAGGGCTTTGTATTTTCGGAAGAAATGCTTTGAGCAAGATTTAATCCTCCGCACATAGCAATACAATGGACGCTGGTCAACAGGCCAATCACAAACAGGGCAAAATAACTCATCCGTTCTTCACTGATCGTAGGGATGTTTTGGAATATCTCTAACCAACCCATTTGCCGGGCGATAACATAGACGCCCAGAATAATAACCAGAATAGCCACGGTATCACGGACTCTTTTTGCGTTTTTCGCGACTCCGTAACCAGTCTTTTGAATTGTTTCAATGATGACACTTTCTGTGCAGGGAGGGTTGAACTCAGCTGTCAATTCACCTCTACTGTGATTTGCGGTTACGGATTGTACGCCTTCCAGTGAAGATACTGCGCCTTCCAGTCGGCGCTCACAACCGGAGCAGGTCATGCCCGTAACGTGAAAAATAACTTTACTCACAGAACGCCCCCTTTAAAACTGCTTCCAGTTAGAAAAACGATATGCGTTTTCTTCCAAAAAAGAGTCGGAAACTCTAATGATTCCGTTTTCCTCGGTGTAATCATCCTCCGTGATCGGAACGGGGTTGCAACCTCCGCTTGTAAGTCCAACTTCATCAGATGAAAAGTGATTTCCACAGTTTTGGCAGACAAAGTCATCGCCATCCTGTTCAAAATAAGCGTAGGGAGATCCGTTGCAAACCTGGCAGGTATTCATTGCGAGTCGAACTGTACCGTCAGAAGCGAGAACCGCAAAAATCTCAACAGTTGTACCTTCAACTGTCGTATCATAATAACTGGCACTGGTGCTTATATCTTCAACACGAATTTCGATTCCTGCGTCTGCTGTGTCGGATGTATTTTCCTGTGTTTCTCCTGGCTCTACTTCAGAAGAACAACCGACCATAACAATCACCATAACTGCTGCAATGACTCCTGTGAAAAACCGCGTTGTTTTTTTGCACATGATTGATACCTCAACTTTCATTTAAATCGGTTTCATTAAATCCTTTATAACCTCTCCCGCCAGGATCAGACCGGCTACAGATGGAACGAACGCAACACTTCCCGGAATGTCCCTTCGCTGCGTACATTTTCGTTTTGTCCCAGGTGGACAGATGCAGTGTGTTCGGCAGCTGATCTCCATATCGTCCAGAGGCCGAATGCTTTTTTCTGTGGAATATACCACTTTCAGTGCGCGTATTCCGCGCTTCCTGCATTCATGTCGCATCACCTTTGCAAGTGGACATATCGTTGTTTCATAAATATCTGCCACCTGGAATTTTGTGGGGTCAAGCTTATTTCCAGCTCCCATACAACTGATGACTGGCACACTGCATTTTTGCGCCTGTTCGATAATTTCAAGCTTCGCCGTAATAGTATCTACTGCATCCACAACGAAGGAATACTGTGAAAAATCAAATTCATCTGCATTCTCCGGAAGATAAAAGCACGCCCGAACTTCCACCCGCGCATTTGGATTGATTTCGAGTATGCGTTCCTTCATGACATCTGCTTTGTATTGGCCGACCGTTTTTCTGGTCGCTATGATCTGCCTGTTTAAATTGGTCAGACAAATTTTATCATCGTCAACCAGCACGAAGGAACCGACTCCGCTTCGAGCGAGCGCTTCCGCTGCGTACCCACCGACGCCTCCGATGCCGAATACTGCAACAGAGGAGGTCGATAAGCGTTCCATTCCATCTTTGCCCAGAAGAAGCTCTGTTCTTGAAAACTGATTCAGCAATGTGTTGTCCTCCCATTATTTCTGCTCATCCAGCGTCTCGTTCATGCTCCTGGTTCAGTATCCCATTAAATCCAATGTGACATAGGAAAAGCCAAAAGATTTGAACTCCGCATAAACTGTTTTCCTCACATCTTCCTGCATCAGCTTCTCAAATTCCTGCGGCATGAGTTCGATACGGGCAATGTTGCCGTGGATTCGCACACGCACCTGCTGGAATCCCAGATCAAGTAATAGCTGCTCCGCCTTATCTACCATTTGCAGCTTTTCTTCCGTGATGGTTTCTCCATATACAAATCGTGAGGATAGGCAGGCAAAGGACTGCTTGTTCCATGTTGGAAGGCCAAATTCCCTGGACAGGCTGCGTATTTCTTTTTTGCTTAGCTCCGCATATCGCAAGGGGCTGACAATTCCAAGCTCCTTGACAGCGATCAATCCAGGACGGTAATCACCGGTATCATCCATGTTAGATCCTTCGGCAACTGCCACAATACGATGCTCATTTGCCAGGGCAAGAATTTTTTCAAACAACTCTCGCTTACATAGGTAGCAACGATTCTTTGGGTTCTGCCGAAATCCTTCGATCTCCAATTCCTCCGATGCTACCACGAAATGCCGCACATGAAATTCATTGCAAATGGCTTTTGCCTCATCCAGTTCTCTTTTAGGAAAAGAGCAGGAGGACGCCGTTACTGCAATCATCTGATCTCCCAGAGCTTCCTTCGCTGCATATAGAAGGAACGTAGAATCTACGCCACCGGAGAAAGCAACTGCAATGTTCTCCATACTTTTCAGATAGTCCTGTAATTTTTGATATTTCATGGATAAGTTCTGTACCATAGTGTTCACCTCAATTCAAGAGTATAGCTCCGGTCTGCGCAGCGACACATACGGGCGGCTATCGCATCTCTTGCGATTATTGTCTATATCAATGTCAACATAGATAAGCTGCTCTCGGTCATCTGTTTTCACTATAAGATTTCCGTCAGCATCCACAGCAAGCGATTTCCCTGCAAACGCCATTTGTCCTTCGGTGCCTGTTCGATTGCACATAACAATGGGGATACAGTTTTGGAACGCCTGCACACGGATCTCCCATTCAAACATAGTGAGCCGCTCGGCTTTGGTGTTTGCTGTTGGTATCAGAATCAAATCTGCGTCTTTCAGTTTTTCTGTCCGTATACTTTCCGGATAGTGGCGATCAAAGCAAACTACGATCCCAAGGTTCCCAAGAGGAGTCTGGAATACCAGAAACCCATCATCTGAAGGAGCATAGTAATCCTGCTCGTAAAATTTGGCTGCCTGTGCGATATGTACCATTTTTTGAATACCTTGTATCTCTCCCGTTGCAGTGATAAGAAAGCTCGCGTCATAACGCTTTTGATTTTCTTCGTAATAAAAATTGGGAACTGCATATATGCGATTCTTCCGACAGGCTTTCTGAAAGCTCAACACTTCATCGGCATTCGATCTCACGGCCTTATCCGATACATTCTGCTTTTCATACTGCGGGAAAAAGGGCAGGAGCGTCAGCTCCGGATACAAAATCAAATCAGCACCACATTGAGCTGCATCCTGCAAAGCAGATATGCATTTTTTTAAGTTCTCCGCCATATTCATTCCCATTGTCATTTGAAATAAGGCAATTTTCATTCCATACCTCACATTCATTTCAACTACGGAACCTTCCTCCGTATGCTAAGTCCAACAAAAACAATTTGCCTATTCACCTACCAAATATATAGGCGAATAGGCAAATTATAGCTTACAATAGTGTCAATGTCAAGGTGGGTAAACTCCATAGATGAAGTTAAGATAGAAATCAGAGGAACGAAAAATTACAACAAATCCGCCAGGGTCTTTCCATAGAAAAAATCATATACCATTTTGTCGAATTCTTTCCAAAGCGGAAGCGTTTTGCAAATAGAGGATCTGTTGCAAGGAGGCGCGTCATTTGCAAGGCAGGCGACCGTAGCGAGAGAACCCTCCGTCAGTTCAAGGATTTCCCCAACCGTGTATTCTCCTGGCTGGCGGCATAAAACATAACCGCCGCCGCGTCCACCATGGCCGGATATCAACTTACCTGTTACCAGTTCCTTTGCAATAATTTCAAGATACTTTTTAGATATTTCCTGTCGCTCCGCGATGTCTTTCAATGGGATATAGCCCTCATCCGGATGCTCGGCTATATCTATCATAAGGCGGAGCGCATAACGTCCTTTTGTTGAGATCATAGGATTACCTCTTTCCGCTTTTGCCTATTATAGCGCAGGGTGAATAGACAAATCAAGCCCCAGATTTTTTTTTGAGAATTGCCTATTTACCTATTGACACAGTAGGTAAATAGTGATAGAGTACCGCTATCGGATTCAAGGAACCGATGCAAGCAGAACAGGAAAGGAGGCGGAAGTGATGGCCGAGTTTATTTCTCAGAAATCGAATATCATCATGTGTTGTCGAATGCTAAACTCCCGGGCATATAATATGGCTGGGGTGCAGTCATGCGCACATTGCGTCATAACTGGTCGCCTCGATACGATGCATGATTAGATGATCAGCAGTCTTATAGCCATTTGTCCGGGAGCTTGTTTCAGGCTTCCGGTTTTTCATTGCTTAAAAGCGGAACATTCGCTTTCACTTTTAACGACTATTGAAAAAAGGAGAATATTACCATGAGTGAATATAATCGCTTCTGCGTCTGCAACGGGAACAGAAAATACATTGACGGTGCAGAATGTTCAGAACATGATTGACGCACTTGATTCGGTGGAAGCAGTCGAGGCAATGGACACCGATGGACAGAACGCTGTCTATATGGAGGTTTCAGAGATCTGGGATGCTTATTATGAATTGTCTGAGGATGAACAGCACTGGCTTTGATTGGGGTGCTCGCAGTAGTGCGCAGACGCAGAGATGCGTAAAAACGTTGCAACATAAGTTGGTATGAATTTTCACCCCTCTGTTTTTACAGGCAGAGGGGTGTTGCATTGTGATTTTCCGGCGATTGGCGAGAAATTTTTCCGATGATTGGCGAAAAACATATTACGGAATGATATTCAAAATAAACAGCACCACAATACTGATCAGAAACAGCACCGTCCCGATATTCCCGAAGACTGTCCGGAATGTCTGGCCCGCCGGCATCTCATATTCTCCGGAATACAGGTCGATTTTTCGGAGAGACATAATGAAAAATACCAGTCCGGCGATTCCCAGTCCAAACAGAAGAAGGAGCAGCAGTCCAAGCCCGATCAGAGCGCCGAGGTGAGAGAAAACGGCGGCTATCATATACTCTGTGGAGCTGCCGGAAATCCATTGTTCATAGTCAAGCCGGTCGAGCAGAGCGGATGTGAGGAAACCGTTCAGGAAGTTGATCGCCATATGGAAGGAGATGCTGTAGCCGATTTTTCCGGTTCGTATATACACATAGGCAAAAAGGCATCCCAACCCGAATGCGTAGAAGAACTGGTAAAAATTCCCGTGGATCATTCCGAAGAACAGCCCGGATAGGAGGATCGCCGTGCGGTCTCCGAACACGATGACGCGGTCGATGAGCAGCTTGCGAAAAACCAGCTCCTCAAGAATCGGAGCGAGGATGACGGAGAAAAGAAATACATAGCCGAGATCTCCGCCGGTCAACATTTCTTCTATTGATGAGGTGATTTCAAGGCCTGTCAGGCGGCTTAACAGAGCGCTCACCCCGTTCCCGATGAGATTTCCGGCAAAGGTGATGAAAACCGCGATGCAGAGGGTGGAAAACCATTTTGAGCCGGTCATTTTGTTTTTGTAGAGTTTCATGGCGGGCAGGCGCCGCATGATCCGCGCGCACACCGGCATGGCCGCCAGGTACAGCGGCGCGCAGGAGAGCACCCAGTAGAGCAGGGGATGGCGGTAGATGCTGCCCGGCGCCACGGCCTGTATGATGATGCTGAAAAGCATCTGTACGCCGATCCACAGTACGACCAGCATGAAATAGGCAAAGCCGGTTGTTGAGAAAAATTTCTTTTTATCCATATCACAGTCCCCTGAAAATAATATATCCGTTAAATTCAGAAAAAACTAGTGGCAAAATGGACAAAGATATCTTTCAGTCCCGCAGCGTCAGGTAGTTTTTCATTGTTTTCAATGCGGATTTTTCCAGGCGGCTGACCTGTGCCTGGGAGATATGAATTTCCGAGGCGACTTCCATCTGCGTTTTTCCCTCAAAAAAGCGCAGGCGGATGATACGGGACTCCCGTTCGCCGAGGCGCTTGATCGCGTCGCTTAAGGAAAGCTGTTCCACCCACCGGTCCTCCCGGTTCTTCTTGTCGCTGATCTGGTCCATGACATAGAGAGGCTCTCCGCCGTCTGAGTAAACCGGGTCGTACAGGCTGACCGGCGTCTGAATGGCGTCGAGGGCGTAAACGATGTCTTCTTGCGGGATACCGGTTTTCTCTGCAATCTCATTCAAAGTGGGTTCGGCGTCCGATGCGGACATCAGCTCTTCCTTTGCCTGCATGGCTTTATAGGCCGTATCGCGGAGAGAACGGCTGACCCGGACACTGTTGTTGTCGCGCAGATAACGCCGCACCTCCCCGATGATCATCGGCACCGCATAGGTGGAAAATTTCACCTCCATATCCGGATCAAAATTGTCGATTGATTTGATGAGACCGACACATCCGATCTGGAACAAATCATCAATATTCTCGCTGGTGGAGGCAAACCGTCGGATGACGCTTAAAACCAGACGGAGATTGCCGCGAATGTAGGTTTCCCTTGCCTCCGGGTCGCCCTGACGGATCCTTTCAAAAAGTTCTTTCTTCTCATCCTCCTTCAGGATGGGAAGTGTCGAAGTATTCACCCCGCTGATCTCAACTTTATATGCCGCCATGTATGCCACCCTCCAAAAAAATCTATAAAGAGAGTGCGCAAAATCGCGGCAGCTTATTCATGGAAAAAGTAGTCGTTTTTCGACACCGGCTTGAATGGCGAAAAAAATAATGCTATACTATCCGCAATGTGATTTTTATTGACGGGATGAAGGGAGACTGAGATGGAAAAATTGTTGGATCTGATCTCGGCGGAGGTGACAAAGGCTTTTGTCGCGGCCGGTTATGATGAAAAATACGGGAAGGTGACGCTGTCGAACCGGCCGGATCTGTGCGAGTTCCAGTGCAACGGCGCGATGACGGCGGCGAAAACCTATAAAAAAGCGCCGTTTATGATCGCGGATGCGGTGGCAGAGGCATTGACGGGAAATGAGATGTTTTCCTCTGTGGAGTCCGTGAAGCCGGGGTTTTTAAATCTGAAGCTTTCCGGGAAATATCTGGCGGAGTATCTGAATGCGATGCAGGCGGCGAACAGGCTGGGAGTGGAGCAGCCCGGCCACGGCGAGACGGTGATCGTGGATTACGGCGGAGCCAATGTGGCGAAACCGCTCCATGTAGGCCATCTGCGCTCTGCGATCATCGGTGAGAGCATCCGCCGGATGGGGCAGTTTATGGGATACCGGACGATCGGCGATGTGCATCTGGGAGACTGGGGTCTTCAGATGGGTCTGATCATCGAGGAACTTCGGGAACGCCAGCCGGATCTGGTTTATTTTGATGAAAGCTACAGCGGGGCGTATCCGGAGGAAGCACCGTTTACGATCGGTGAGCTGGAGGAAATCTACCCGGCGGCCAGCAAAAAGTCAAAGGAAGACGAGGCGTTTTCCGAGCGCGCACATCAGGCGACCTTAAAGCTTCAGCAGGGGTATGCGCCCTACCGCGCCATCTGGGAGCATATCATGCGGGTGTCGAAGGCCGATCTGAAAAAGAATTATGACAATCTGGATGTCCATTTTGACCTCTGGAAAGGGGAGAGCGACGCGGATCCCTATATCCCCGGACTGATTCAGAACCTGTTGGATCAGGGGCTCGCCTATGAGAGCCAGGGCGCTCTTGTGGTGGATATCGCAGAGGAGACGGATTCAAAGGAACTGCCGCCCTGCATTGTCCGGAAATCCGACGGGGCGGCGCTGTACGCCACATCCGACCTCGGGACGATATTGGAGCGGGAACGGGATTTTTCACCGGCAGAATATGTCTATGTGGCGGACAAACGTCAGCAGCTTCATTTTACACAGGTTTTCCGCGTGGCGAAGAAGGCCGGGTTTGTGAAGCCGGAGACGAAAATGATAAATGTCGGGTTCGGCACCATGAACGGGAAGGACGGCAAGCCGTTTAAGACAAGGGACGGCGGTGTGATGCGTCTGGAGACGCTGATCGCGGATATCAACGAGGCGGTTTTTGCGCGGATTATGGAGAACCGCGAGATCGGAGAGGAGGAGGCCCGCGAGATCGCGAAAGTGGTGGGGCTTGCCACTTTAAAGTACGGAGACCTCTCGAATCAGGCCTCGAAGGACTATATTTTTGACATTGACCGCTTTATCTCGTTTGAAGGAAATACCGGTCCGTACATTCTCTATACGATCGTCCGGATCAAGTCCATTCTGAAAAAATATGCGGAGGCCGGGAAGTCGGCGGAGGGTCAGAGGATTCTGCCCGCAGGCGGCGCGGAGGAGAAGGATCTGATGCTGGAGGCGGCGAAGTTTAACAGTGTGGCGGAGACCGCGTTTTCGGAGACCGCGCCCCACAGGATCTGTGCTTACATCTATGATCTCGCCAATGCGCTGAATCGTTTTTATCATGCGACGAAGATCATGGCTGAGGAGGACGAGCAGGTGCAGGCGGGCTATATCCGTCTGCTGGAGCTGACGAAGGAAATTCTGGAGACCGGGATCGCACTGCTCGGATTCTCCGCGCCGGATCGGATGTAGCGCGAGTGAACTGATCGTCAGAAAGGAAGATTTTTATGTACCCGAGATTACATATCTGTAAAGATGCCATCGCGCAGAATGTCCGCGTTGTGACCGGCCTGTGCGCCGAGCACGGGATCGGTGTGACCGGCGTGACGAAGGTTTTTCGCGGGGATCCGGAGATTGCGCGGATTTTTGTGGAGAATGGCGTGTGCGGCCTTGGGGATTCCCGGATTGAGAACCTGCGGCGGCTGGAGGAAATTGAGACCGAGAAGTGGCTGATCCGGATGCCGGGCATCAGCCAGGCGGAGGATGCGGTGCGCTGCTGTGATGTCTCCCTGAACTCCTCGAACGAGACGATTCTTGCGCTGAGCCGTGCCTGCGAGAAGCTGGGTCTTACGCATAAGGTGGTGCTCATGTATGATCTGGGCGATCTTCGGGAGGGATATATTGACCGGGAGGAGATCGCGGCGGCGGCGGAGCTGGTGCGGTCCTGTCCGCGGCTGGAGCTGGCCGGGGTCGGGACAAATCTGACCTGCTTTAACTTTGTCCATCCGGACACGGAGAAATTGTCGGAGCTGGTGCAGGTGGGGCGTGAGATCGGTGCCGGGACATATGTCAGCGGAGGCAATTCGGCGACGCTGGATCTGATGCTGCGCGGCGGCATTCCGGAGGGGGTCAATCTGCTCCGGTTGGGAGAATCCCTTCTTTTTGGGCGGGAGCGTGCGCGTTATCGGTATCTGGAAGGAACAAGAAACGACGCGTTTCAACTGGAGGCGGAGATTATTGAGCTGCGGGAAAAGCCGTCGATGCCTTGGGGCGAGTTCGGCGTGGACAGCTACGGCCGCGCGCCGGAGCACCATGACCGGGGAATCCGAAAGCGCGCGATCTGTGCGCTGGGGCGTCAGGACGCGGATTTTGAGACACTGTGGCCGATGGATCCCGGCGTGGAGATTCTGGGCGCCAGCAGTGATCACCTGATGCTTGATGTGACGGAGGCGGAGGGAGCGTACCGTGTCGGCGATACCGTGCGGTTCCGCCTGGGGTATTTTGCCCTGATGCGCGCATACACCAGCGACTATGTGGAGAAATGTTATATCTTGTAAGAAATATTATATTTCACTTTAGTCCTTGACAATGTTAGCACACGGATGTATAATCTCGATTGGTGATTGGTCATATCCAAGCAGAGAATTCAACCTCAAGGGAGAGGATCCTTTGGGGTTTTATGTTTTTATATGGACGAATTACCTACATATTTTTGAAGGAGGAACATGAAAATGAAAAAAAGAGTAATCGCACTGCTTCTCGCAGCGACCATGGCATTTGCCCTGACTGCATGCGGCAGTAGCTCCACTACGGAGGAGACGACCGATACCACGGATGCCAGCGCGGCTGAGGAGGCTGCAGAGGACACCGCTGAGGATGAGACCAGCGCAGAGGCGGAGGCCGAAGAGTCCGATGCGTCCGCTCTCTATGAGGAGGCGGTCGGCCAGACTTATGTGATCGGTACAGACACCACATTCGCACCGTTCGAGTTCGAGAATGACGAGGGTGAGCACACCGGAATCGACATCGAGCTTTTCGAGGCGATTGCGGATGAGATGGGCTTTACTATCGAGTGGGATATCCTCGGTTTTTCCGCTTCGGTAGCCGCTCTTGAGGCCGGACAGGTGGACGGCGTGATGGCCGGTATGTCCATCACCGACGAGCGCATGGAGAAATATGATTTCTCGGATTCCTATTATGACTGCTCCATTGCGGTAGCGGTTGCTTCTGATTCCGAGATTGAGTCTCTGGATGACCTGGCGGGTTCCACGGTTGTCGCAAAGACCGGTACCACCGGTTCTCAGTATGCGGAGGAGCTGGCGGAAGAGTATGATCTGGAACTGCTCTATGCGGAGGAGTCTTCCGTGATGTATCAGTATGTGGCTTCCGGACAGGCCGTTGCCTGCTTTGAGGATTACCCCATCGTACAGTATGAGATCGCCCGCGGCAATGTAGACTGCAAGGTAATCAACACATCCGAGTACAGCTATCCGACCGGTATGGCGGTTCTTTCCGGCAATTATCCGGAGTTGGTGGCAGCTTTCAATGAAGGATTTGCTCGCCTGCAGGAGGACGGCACATACGACGAAATTCTTGCACATTACTTCGAATAATCCGTGTTGCTGTTTCGGGAGAACGGCAGGATTCCATTGAGTCCTGCCGTTTCCCAAACATGATTCGCAAATCCGGCCTGAACGGATACAAAAGATTCTGATGTGTATATCAGGAAGAAATGGGGGATTACTTGAAGATCGTATCATTATTTATCAAATATTTTCCGACGTACCTGAGCGCTTTCGGTGTGACGCTGAAGATTACGGCGCTGTCGCTGATCATCGGTACGGTAATCGGTATCGTTTTTGCAATTTTTAAACTCTCCGGGAAAAAACCGCTGGAGATGATTGCCAATTTCTATATCAGCATCATCCGCGGCACCCCGTTGATGGTGCAGATCCTGTTTATCTATCTGGGTATTCCGGCTTTGCTGAGTTTTAAGTGGGATCTCACGGTGGCCTGCGTTGTGATTATGAGCATCAACTGCGGTGCCTACATGGCCGAGCTGATCCGCGGCGGCATTGAGGCTGTGGACAAGGGGCAGGTGGAGGCGGCGAACAGCCTCGGCATGAACTATGCCCAGACCATGATGAAGGTAGTTCTTCCGCAAGCGCTGCGCATCATGCTGCCGACCATCATCAACCAGTTTATTGTAACATTGAAAGATACCTCCCTGCTGTCGGTTATCGCGCTGCGGGAGTTGACACAGAATACAAAGATTATTGTGGCGAACAACATGGAGACCTTTACCATGTACTTCATCTGCGGAGTCTGGTACTGGGTGATTGTCACGATTCTCTCCAGGATCGCAAAGTACATCGAGAGGAGGACGAAATATGGCAAGTAAGATTATCGTAAAAAATTTGAAAAAGTCCTTCGGAAACTTAGAGGTTTTGAAAGATATCAGCACAGAGGTCGAGGACGGCGAGGTGGTTGTGGTCATCGGTCCGTCCGGTTCCGGCAAATCCACATTCCTTCGCTGCCTGAATCGTCTTGAGGATATCACCGGCGGTCAGGTGATCGTGGACGGTGTTGACATCACAGACAAGAATACGGATATCAACAAAGTCCGCCAGAATATTGGAATGGTGTTCCAGCATTTCAATCTGTTCCCTCATAAGACGGTGCTTGAGAATATCACGCTGGCTCCCGTTACACTGAAGATCATGACGGCGGAGGAGGCGGAGAAAAAGGGTATGGAGCTTTTGAATACCGTCGGTCTTGCGGAAAAGCGTGACGTTTATCCCGCGCAGCTCTCCGGCGGACAAAAGCAGCGTGTCGCCATCGCGAGAGCGCTTGCCATGAATCCGGACATTATGCTTTTCGATGAGCCCACCAGTGCGCTCGACCCGGAGATGGTCGGTGAGGTGCTCGCCGTCATGAAAGATCTGGCGCGGCAGGGCATGACCATGGTGGTGGTGACCCATGAGATGGGATTTGCCCGCGAGGTCGGCGACCGGCTGCTGTTCATGGACGGCGGCTACATCGTGGAGGAGGGGAATCCCCGTGAGGTGCTTGCGAACCCGCAGGAGCCCAGAACGATCGATTTCCTCGGGAAGGTGCTGTAACCGGAGTCCGGAAGAGCGATATTTGTTATTAGAAAAAAGATGTACACAGAAGACACCGTGAGTGTTTCTGCGTACATCTTTTTAATTTCATCGGAAAGTTCGTCCTATGAAATAAACGCTCCTAATATCCCAGCTCTTCCCCGACGAGAATGACGCAGATGCGCCCGGCTGCATGGCTTCGCCTTGTGATGACAATCTGGCTGCAGATGCAGTCGTCGCCGAGACATTCCCCGCATCTGCCGGTATGGGAGCAGGGCGTGTTCTTCTCCAGACGCACGCAGTTGGGCGGCGCGGCGATATCCTTCACCCGCCGATAGGCGGACGGGATATCCGGAGCAATCTTATTGATCCCGGCTACAACGATCACCTTCTCCGGCCCATAGCACAGGGCGGCAAGGCGGTTTCCGCTGCCGTCGATGTTGACCAGCTCGCCGTCCAGCGTGATGGCGTTCGTGCTCATGAGCAGGACATCGCCGAGAAGCATTTGGTGGAGAAGATTTGTCACCTCCTCCGGAGTCTTTCCCGCGGCCCGGTCGAGAAAGGTGATATCCTCTCTGGCGCGGAGCCGTTCCATAATCCCGCACTCTTCCAGCGTCATGGAGCCGCCGGTTCCGACCGTGGATCCGGACTGAATCAAAGACATCGCCAGATCCGCCGCTTCCGCGGCAGTGGGACAGTAGTAGCCCTCCATCCGTCTCTTTTTCATATTTTTGATAATCGTGCCGGCTGTGTTTTCATAGTATTGTTGTTTCGGTGTCATTGCTGCTTGACCTCCTTTTCAGATGAACCCATTATAATCCCGTGAGAGAAAAAAACCAATCTTATTTTCGGTCTATTTTTCAACCTTCCCCATATAATGAATCAAGGCGGCCGCAGACACCCCGCCGGAGAGGAGTCCCTATGCAGCAGATTATCCGCCTGTTTCCCTTACATATGCGCAGTCAGCTTGAACACAGCGGCATTTTCCGCCTCCGCCCGGAAGAAATCCGTGTGCGCGTCAACGAATACCTGATTTTCCGGACGAGCCGCGGCGAACTGTTCCTGCGCGGGGACGAGCTTGTGAGCACGCCGGACAAGACCTGCTGCCGGATGCGGAGGGAGGACGTGGAACAGATGTGTACCTTCATGTCGAATTACTCTCTCTATGCCTACGAGGAGGAGATCCGCCGGGGATTTCTCACCGTGGAGGGCGGACACCGGGTCGGCGTCTGCGGGCAGGTTTCCGTGGAGAACGGACAGATTCGGCGGATCAGCCCGATTTCTTATCTAAACATCAGAATTGCGGGGGAGCATAAGGGCTGCGCGGCGGGGATTTTTCCCTTCCTGCATCGGAACGGAGATCTCTGCAACACCCTGATTCTCTCGAAGCCGGGCGCCGGAAAGACAACCATGCTTCGCGATCTGGTCCGGTCCATCTCCTGCGGGAGAGAAAATTTTCCGGGGAAAAAGGTGGGGCTGGTGGACGAGCGCTCCGAGATCGCCGGGTGCATCCGGGGTGTCCCGCAGAATGATGTCGGCCTGAGGACAGATGTCCTCGACAGATGTCCGAAGGAGGCGGGTATGATGCTCCTTGTGCGGTCTATGTCGCCGGAGGTGGTGGCAGTGGACGAGATCGGAGGAACGGCAGATCTGGCGGCGCTCGCGTATGTGCTGCGCTGCGGCTGCCGGGTGATCGCGACCGTCCATTGCCGTGATATGGAGGAGCTGTGGAAGAAACCGGGTTGGGGGGAGGTTCGGCGCGGGCGGATGTTTGAGCGTTTTGTCGTGTTGGATTGCCGCGGGGGAGAGCGAATCTATCGGGTTTTTGACGAAACCGGGGAAACGCTGACACCTGCGTCGGGGTCCGGAGCTGCGCCGGGGCAGGACGGCAGGTAAACGGAGCAAAAGCAAAGGAGCGCGTGTGGGAAAGATTCTGGGAGCGGCGCTGGTTTTGGCCGCCTGTGTCGGATATGCGGGTTCTCTGACGGAAAAGCAGAAGTCCCATCGGGACATCCTGTGCTCGCTGATTCAGATGATCGGGCTTCTGGCGGAGGAGATTCGCTATGAGCGGCTGCCGATGGCGGAGGCATTTGCAAAACTGCATCGGAAATATCACGGTGCTGTCGGGCAGATTTTGCGGCAGATGGTGCAGCAGTTGTCCGGCACGGAATACGCAGATCTGGAGACCGTGTGGGAATCCTGCTTCCGCGACAATAAACGGGAGCTGATGCTGACGGCGGAGGAATTGGATATTGCCCTTGAAGTCGGGAAAAATCTGGGATATCTGGATGCCGGGGCGCAGGTGAATCATCTGCGCGCCTGCGGGCAGCGGTTGGAGCAAAAGCTGGACGAGGTACAGCGGGAGCTGGAACAGAAACAGAGAATTTACCGCACCCTCGCCGTGGCGGCGGGAGCGATCGTTATTCTGGTGCTTCTGTGAGGCCGTGGAGAGGGAGGAACTACGTGGACGTAAATCTGTTGTTTAAAATAGCGGCTGTCGGCATTCTGGTGACGGTGATCGGACAGGTTCTAAAGCATAGCGGCAGAGAGGAGCATGCTTTTCTGACCAGTCTGGCGGGT
The DNA here is from genome assembly GCA_021205085.1 of Clostridiales bacterium. Taxonomy (GTDB): domain Bacteria; phylum Bacillota; class Clostridia; order Lachnospirales; family Lachnospiraceae; genus Eubacterium_I. Next base: position 16,277 of record JAJPYF010000010.1, read on the forward strand.
CTGATCATTGTGCTTTTCTGGATTGTCCCCTATATCTACGATTTGTTTGAGCAGATTCGCGATTTGTTTTCGCTGTGAAGAGAGGTGACAAGGATGGAAATGATCCGGGTGGCATTGATTGGGATGGGCGGGGTTGTCCTCGCGCTTATGGTCGGCCAGCAGAAGAGGGAATATTCCCTTTACATTATACTCGGGACGGCGCTGATCATTCTGTCTCTCTGCGTGGAACGCCTCGCCGGTGTGATGGGGGCCATCACGCAGATTCAGGAATACGCCGGGATCGATTCGTCCATGATCCAGATTCTGCTGAAGATGGTCGGTATTACATATGTCTCGGAATTTGCCGCGCAGATCTGCCGGGATGCCGGGTACGGGACGGTGGGAAAACAGATTGAAATGTTCGCAAAGCTCTCGATCATGGCGGTCAGCGTGCCGGTGCTTCTGGCGTTGATTGAGACAGTGGAGGGGCTGCTGAGCCTGTAAGCGGACAAAATGGAGGGAAGATATGGCGGCAGTGCGCAGGGTTCTCGTTCTGATTTTTCTGTTGTTGATCGCCTGTGCCCGTCCGGCGTTTGCGGCGGAAGAGGTGAGCGGATATGCTTCCGACGACGATACAGCGGATGCGGATACGGAGGATCAGGCCGCTTTGGACGAGGACATGGAGGATCTCTCCGACACATTGCTGGCGGAGCTGGATCTGGATGAGATTGACGGGATTCTTTCTGAAAGCGGGGCGGCGAAAGGCCTTACATTTGAGGATCTGGTGAACCGGATTCTGGATCCGGAGCAGACGCTTTCCACGGAAGATGTTTTCGACGGGATTGCTTCGCTGCTTTTTTCGGAGGCGGCGGAGTGCAAGAGCATACTGGTTCAGATTTTGCTGCTGACCATCGCGTTTGCTTTTTTCCGGAGCTTCACGGATGTGTTTGAGAACAGTCAGATCGCAGGAAGCGGGTTTTATATGTGTTTTCTGGTGCTCGCGGCGCTGCTGATGCGTTCTTATCTGGCCGCAGCCTCCCTCTTTTCGAATGTGATGGAGCAGATGGTGGAGGTGATGCAGGCGGTGATACCGGCATTTGCCATGACGCTGGTTTTTGCATCCGCAGCGACGACGGCCGCCGCTTTTTATCAGATTGCCATCGCTGTAATCTGGCTGGTGGAGCGCCTGCTCAGCTATGCCATCGCGCCGGCCATCCATGTCTATGCGTTTCTCGCGATGATGAACTGCCTGACGGGAGAGCAGATGATCTCACGCCTGACAGCGCTGCTCAAAAAGATCATCCTGTGGAGCTTAAAAGCGCTGCTTGCAGGGGTTGCCGGGATGAATGTCATAGAGAATATGATCGCCCCATCGGTGGATAATCTGAAAAAAATGTCGGTCACAAAGACGCTGGGGATGATACCGGGGCTGGGCGGCGTGACCGAGGCGGTGAGTAACCTTTTCCTCGGGTCGGCGGTGGTGATCAAAAACGGCGTGGGTGTGGCGGCGATGATTGCGCTTTTGCTGGTCGTCTTCGGACCGTTGATGAAAATATTGGTTTTTGCGCTGATGTACCGCGTAGCCGGCGCCATCGTTCAGCCCTTTGCCGACTCGCGCGTCTGCGGCTGCATCGACGGGGTGGGGGAGAGTATGGGAATGCTGATTCGGACGATGATGACGGGGATTTTATTGTTTTTGATCACGATCGCCATTGTGATCACGGCGGTTCGTTGAGAAGGGAGGAGAAAACAGGATGCTTTCCAATGTGATGACCTGGGTGAAACAGATGATCTGCCTGATGATTTTTCTGACACTGGTGCTGCAGTTTCTTCCCGCCCGGAGCTATCTGAGATATGTTAAATTTTTTGCCGGCCTGATTTTCACCGTGACGCTGATGCAGCCGCTTCTTGCGCTCCTTGGAACGGAAGGGTGGCAGGAGGTTGTCTCGCAAATCTATGAGACGGAGACGGCGGATCCGGATCTGTCCGCCATGGAGGAGCGGCAGGAAGCGCTTTACGGGGAATACGGCTCCCGTCTGACGGAGGATCTGGAAGAATGAAGGGAATTTTGACATTTATCAGGGAGAAACGATGGAAAAAGTGGAAGAAAGACCAGTGGCTGATTCTGTTTCTGGCGGGAATTCTTCTGCTGGTCATTGCCATTCCAACCAGCTGTGAGGGAGATTCGGCCGGGAGTGAGACGGATCCTGTTGCGGCGGAGGATTCTTCCGGCAGCGGGGCATATGAGCAGGAGCTGGCGGCGCAGCTGGAGGAAACACTGTCTCAGATGGAAGGAGTCGGGAGGGTGAAGGTGATGATCACATTTCAGGACAGCGGGGAGGCGGTCGTGGAGAAGGATGTGACCTATTCGGACGAGGAGACGGCATCCGCGGAGAACGGGACATCGACCGCGCAGACCCAGAGCAGCGAGGAGACCGTGTACTCCGACGGGTCGGGCGACGGGGAACCCTATGTCAGCAGAGAACTCACGCCTGCCATCGAGGGCGTTCTGGTAGTGGCGGAGGGCGGAGGAAACAGCGCAGTCGTTGCGGATATTTCTGAGGCCGTGGAAGCATTATTCGGAGTGGAGACTCATAAAATAAAGGTAGTTAAGATGAATGAAATACAGGAGGGATCGGATTGAAAAAACTGTTTCGCAAAAATCAGATTATCATCACGGCGCTGGCGCTTTTGATTGCCGTGGCAGGTTATGTCAGCTATACGCAGACGAATACGGCGGAGGATGCCGTGGAGACAGCCGCGGAGGAAGCGGCCGCTACATATGAGATTTCCGATGAGGATACCGTTGCGGAAATTTTTACGGATACGGAGGCCGACACGGATACTGTCGCGGAGACAGAGACCACGGATGATACGGAGGTTGCCGCCGCGGATACGGATGGGACAGCGGACGATTCCGGTACAGACACTGCTGCGGAAGAGACAGAGGATTCCTCCGGGGATGACGGGACGGCGGACGGGTCGGATGCGGGGGAAACGGTTCTCACCTCCGCGGAGAGCACCGTCGATTTTGCCGCGGAGGTGAAATTGAACCGGGAGCAGGTGCGGTCCAAAAACAAGGAGACGCTGCAGGAGATCATAGACAGCACATCGCTCTCGGAGGCGCAGAAGCAGGAGGCGGTGGATGCGCTGGTCGCCATGACCGATGTTGCAGAGCGGGAGAACGCGGCGGAGATTCTGCTGGCGGCAAAGGGATTTTCCAACGTTGTCGTCAGTATTACCGATGACACCGCGGATGTGGTGCTGGACATGGGCGATGTCACCGACGCAAAACGGGCACAGGTGGAGGATATCGTGAAGCGTAAGACCGGGATCAGCGCGGAGAATATCGTGATCACGCCGATCACATCCGCATCGGATTCCTGAGCCGGGACAGGAGCGGATTTTTGTGACTATATCTTGACATATGCGGCTTTCTGGGTTTAGTATATCCTAAGTATGCTTTTCCGGAGGAATTCTGTAATGAAATGGACCAGATATACGATTGAGACGACGACAGCGGCGGAGGATCTGGTCAGCAGTATGCTGGCCGATCTCGGCATTGAGGGTGTGGAGATCGAGGATAATATTCCGCTGACACGGGATGACACGGCAAAGATGTTTATCGATATTCTGCCGGAGCTGCCGCCGGATGACGGCACGAGCCGTGTGAGCTTCTATCTGGAATATGACGCAGACAATGCCTCTGTCCTGAATGATGTGCGGACGGGTCTGGAGGAGCTTCGCTCTTATGTGGATGTGGGGAGCGGCGCAATCGCAGAGAGCGTCACGGAGGATGTGGACTGGCGCGATAAGTGGAAGGAGTTTTTTCACTCTTTTACCATTGAGAGCGGGACGGATGACCGGCGGGATCTCCTGATCAAGCCGACATGGGAGGAGGCGGATGCTGCAGACCGGGAAAAGATTCTGATCGAGATTGATCCGGGTATTTCCTTCGGCACAGGGAAGCACGAGACGACGCAGCTTTGTGTCCGGCAGCTCATGAAGCATCTGAAGCAGGGCGATCGGATCCTGGATGTGGGCTGCGGCAGCGGCATCCTGTCCATTGTCAGCCTGAAGCTGGGCGCTGCCCATGTAACGGGGACGGACATCGATGAGGACTGCCTGACCTCCACATATGAAAATTTTGCAGTCAACCACCTGAGCCGCGAGCAGGGGGATTTTTACGAGGGAAATCTTATTGACGATGTGAAATTGCAGGAGACGGTCGGCACCGGCTCCTACGATATCGCTGTAGCGAACATCCTCGCGGACGTGATCATTCCTCTCGCACCGGTGATTCCGCGCTTCCTGAAGCGGGGCGGGCTCTTTATCGCTTCCGGGATCATTGATTTTAAGGAAAATGAGGTAGCTGCGGCCATTGAGGCGGCAGGGCTTACCATCACGGAGATTGCGCATCAGGGCGAGTGGGTCGGGATCACGGCCATTCGCGAGTGACGGAGAAGGGCACCTTTTTTGCCGGAACGGCCGGTTGGAAACGGCAGCTTTGGCAGGCATACAAATGAGGAGCGACATGCATCAGTTTTTTGTGGAAGACAGTCAGATCGGAAAAGAGTACATCACCATCACGGGCGGCGATGTCAATCATATCAAAAATGTCCTGCGGATGCGGGCGGGAGAGAAAATCCGTGTCAGCAGTGAGTCCGGGCAGGATTACTTTTGCGAAATCGCGGAGCTGACCGACGATTTTGTACAGGCGGATATTCTGGACGAGGAGGTGCCGGGCACAGAGCTTTCGGCAAAAATCTACCTGTTTCAGGCATTGCCGAAGGGAGACCGCATGGATTATATCGTCCAGAAAGCGGTGGAGCTCGGCGTATATGAGATCATTCCGGTTTCAATGCAGTACTGCGTCGTGAAGCTGGATGAAAAGCGTGCGGAGAAAAAGGTGAAGCGGTGGCAGGCCATCAGCGAGAGCGCGGCCAAGCAGTCCAAGCGGAGCATCATTCCCAAGGTCCGCCCGGTCATCACCTATGACGACGCGCTGGCCTACGCCAACACCTGCGATGTCCGTCTCGTGCCCTATGAGAATGAGAAGGGCATGGAGGCCACGGAGGCAGCCTTAAACCGGCTGAAGCCCGGACAATCCGTCAGCATCCTCATCGGACCGGAGGGCGGGTTCTCCGCGGACGAGATCGAAGAGGCACGCACCACAATGAACGCCATCTCCCTCGGACGGCGGATCCTTCGCACAGACACGGCCGCCATCTGCGCCCTCTCGGCGGTAATGCTCCGGCTGGAATCGTCGGAACTGAAGGATGAGGACTGAAATCGTGCGGTGTGTGAAGTGACACGATTGACGAACGGAAAATCGGATTGTAATAAAATTATGACAGAGTAAGCGACAATGTATTCATGCGAAACTCAGCCGACCCGTAAATGGATCAGGCGAAGAAAACAATTCAAAGAAGGGCACTTTGTTGTGCCCTGGTTGAATTCGTTTTTTCGCCTGATCGATAGAAAAGTATGTTGAGTTTCGTAATCCAATACTTTTCAGAGAGGACCCACGATGGAAGCATACATGGACAACTCCGCCACCACGCCATGTTCCCCTGCGGCGGCAGCGGTTGTGGAAAAACTCCTGACCGATGATTTCGGCAACCCGTCCTCCATGCACATGAAGGGCGTGGAGGCAGAAAAATACGTAAAAGAGGCGACGGAGGTCATTGCAAAGACCCTTCGCTGCCGGGAAAAAGAGATCGTTTTCACCTCCGGCGGTACAGAGTCCAACAATCTGGCCATCATCGGCACGGCTCTTGCGAATGCGCGGAGCGGGAAGCACATCATCACCACGGCGATCGAGCATCCCTCCGTGAAAAACGCCATGCTGTTTTTACAGGAACAAGGATTTGAAATCTCGTGGCTGCCGGTTGATTCGAATGGCGAGGTTTCTCTGGACGAGCTGGAAAAAACGGTGCGCGATGATACGATTCTGGTTTCCGTCATGATGGTGAATAATGAGATGGGTGCGCTGGAGCCGGTCGCGGAGGCCGGAAAGCGGATTCACGCGAAAAACCCGCACACGGTTTTTCATGTGGATGCCATTCAGGCATACGGAAAGTTCCGGATCACACCGAAAAACATGGACATCGATCTGCTCTCCGCGAGCGGACATAAGATCCACGGGCCGAAGGGCGTCGGCTTTCTGTATATAAAAGAAAAGACAAAGATCCGTCCCATCATTTTCGGAGGCGGCCAGCAGAGGGACATGCGCTCCGGAACCATCAACGCGCCGGGCATTGCCGGGATGGGCGTGGCGGCGAAGGAGAGTTACACAGATCTGGAAAAAAAGACGGACAGGCTGTATGCGCTGAAGGCATACTTCGCAGAAAAGTTCGCCTCCATGGACGAGGTCTCTATCAACGGCAAAACCGGGAGAGACAGTGCGCCCCACATTGTCAGCGCCAGCTTTCTCGGCGTTCGCAGCGAGGTGCTCCTCCACGCGCTGGAGGACAGGGGAATTTATGTCTCCGCCGGAAGCGCCTGCGCTTCCAGCCATCCCGCGACCGGGACCACACTGCCGGCCATCGGATTGGACAAGCAGCATCAGGAGTCCACACTCCGCTTCAGCTTCAGCACCCGTACCACGCGGGAGGAGCTCGACTACACCTGCGAGACACTCACAGAGCTGCTGCCGGTCCTGCGACGCTACCGACGATTTTGAATTCGTTTTTTTGAACACGCTCTCCAAACATTATCCGGCAAATTCCAAACCATCGTATTGATAAACGAAGAAAGAGGAGTTTTCATGTTTCAGGCATTTTTAATCAAATACGGCGAGATCGCCATCAAAGGAAAAAACCGTCACGTTTTCGAGGAGACCCTCATCCGCAACATCTCCCACGCCCTGACCCCCGTGGAGGGCGAGTTTGAGATCACGACGGAGCGCGGGCGCATTTACATCACTGCGGCGGGAGACTATGATTACGATGATACCGTGGAGGCGCTGAAAAAAGTGTTCGGTATCGTCGGCATCTGCCCGATGTGGCAGGTGGATCTGATTGACATGCAGCAGATTCGGCGGGATGTGCTGGCCTACATGGAGGCGGTCTATCCGGACTCCTCAAAAAGCTTCAAGGTTTTTGCCCGGCGTGCGGACAAGAGCTTCCCGTTCAATTCGCAGGAGATCAACGCGGAGCTGGGCGGCGCTATTCTGGAGGCGTATCCGAAGATGCGTGTCGATGTCCACAATCCGGAGATTTTGCTGAATGTAGAGCTTCGGAACCGTTTGAATATTTACTCCGAGACCATTCCGGGTCCGGGCGGCATGCCCGTGGGGACGGCCGGAAAGGCCATGCTCCTTCTCTCCGGAGGCATTGACAGTCCGGTGGCCGGATACATGATCGCGAAGCGCGGCGTCACCATCGAGGCGACCTATTTTCACGCACCGCCGTACACCAGCGAGCGGGCGAAGCAGAAGGTGGTCGATCTGGCGAAGATCGTGGCGCGCTACAGCGGGCCGATCCGTCTCAACATTGTGAACTTTACGGATATCCAGCTGTATATTTACGACAAATGCCCGCACGACGAGCTGACGATCATCATGCGCCGTTATATGATGAAGATTGCGGAGCATTTTGCGCAGGAGACCGGCTGTCTCGGCCTGATTACCGGGGAGAGTATCGGACAGGTGGCGAGCCAGACCATGAAATCCCTCGCGGCTACCAACGAGGTCTGCACGATTCCGGTGTACCGTCCG
>JAJPYF010000132.1 GCA_021205085.1 Clostridiales bacterium
GATGTGTGTCCCCGTTTGAATCAGGAGGATAAGACACAATGGTTGAAATTATTGCCGGCGAGAAGGGTAAGGGAAAGACAAAGTATTTATTGGACAAGGTAAACAACGATGTTGCACATGCAACCGGAAACATCGTTTACCTTGACAAGAGCCAGAAGCATATGCATGAGCTGACGAATAAGGTCCGCCTGATCAATGTGACTGATTATCCGATTTCCAATTCCGACGAGTTTATCGGTTTTATCTGCGGAATCGTGTCTCAGGATTACGACCTGCAGGAGATGTACCTTGACAGCTTCCTTACGATCGCGAGCGTTGCCGATGACCAGATCGCACATGTCATCGAGAAGCTGGATATGATCAGTGAAAAGTACGGAGTGAAGTTTGTTTTAAGTGTCTCCCGCAATGCAGCTGACCTGCCTGAGTTGGCAAGATCAAAGGTGTTGATTTCTCTGTAAGTTGGCAGGATCTTTCAGGTGTCTTAAGTGTAAGCTTAAGACACCTTTTTCCTTCGTTGAAAGTATTTGATGACTGTTCCGATCCTTTCGTCAGTCGCGCCCGAATGACCGGATCCGGCCGCACGCGCTGATCATGTAGAGACCGCTCAGTCCGACAAGCGCATAGATTACACGTGACAGCCATGTCATGTTTCCGAACAGAAACGCAATCAGGTTGAACCGGAAAAATCCGATCAGCCCCCAGTTTATTGCTCCGATGATCACAAAAATCAGGAGAATGGTATCTAAAACTCTGGTATTCATCTTGATAATACCTCCTTCTATGATGTATTATTGACAGGACAGACTGTTTTATACATATCATATAATATGAGGAAACAATGAAAAAAAAGCGGAAAGACAAGCTGCTATATTATAAAAAACCATTTCATATCAATATCGCTATCATAATATTTGCTTTTGTGCTGATATATTTTCTGGTATATTTTTTCCATTTTCTGACTACAAACCATGTCTCTGTATATGAGGTGCAGAAGGGACAGATCATGGAAACCTCGGTTTATACCGGACTGGTTTTGCGCTCGGAGACGGTTGCCTATTCGGACAGCTCCGGCAAAATCAATTATTACTGCAAGGAGGGAGACAAGGCCGGCTACAACGATCTTGTCTGTTCCATTGACAGCGAGGGCGGTATTTCCGAGGAGATCACTTCCGCCGGTCTGGACGGGACGGCTTTGTCGCGGGATGAGCTCCTTGAGATTCAGGACCAGGTAACCGAGTACACATCCAACTACTCCGATATTCAGTTTTATGATGTGTATTCTTTTAAAGAAAATCTGAACGCCAGCGTTCAGGAGAGCCTGTATCTGGCGGCACTGGAACAGCTGTCTGACCAGACGGACACGTCATCATTTTCTCTTGTGCGGGCACAGACAGACGGCGTACTGGCCTTCTGCACGGATGGTTATGAGGATGTGACGCCGGATACTTTTTCGGCGGAAATATACCAGCCTTCGTCCTACCGGAAAAACAATCTAAAAGCGAATACCTCTGTTTCATACGGACAGGCTTTATATAAGACGGTGACGGATGAAGACTGGTATGTAATGATTCCGATTGATGAAGATGAAAAGGAAATGTATCAGGCAGAAATGGGAGAGGATGAGGACAGCTTTGTCATTCTTGTGACGTTTAAGAAAGACAGCGCACAGGCCTATGCGACGGCCTCCATTCTCACTTACGAGTCCGGCTCTTTCCTGCAGCTCGCCTTTAACAGTTCCATGGTCCGTTATATTTCAGACCGATACATTGAGGTAGAGCTCGGATCCGGTGCGGAGACCGGATTAAAAATTCCGAATTCCGCCATCGTGCAAAAGGAGTTCCTCCTGATTCCCTCGGACTACATCAGTCAGGGCAACAATTCATCCTCTCAGGGTGTGATCCTGATTTCGGAAGAGGACGGAAGCGCGGAGTTTGTCAGCACGGATATCTATTATACCGATACGGAGACCGGATACTGTTATGTCCCGCCGGATGATCTCTCGGTCGGTGATGTGATACAGAAACCGGACTCTACGGAGCAGTATGTCATTTCCGAAACCGAAACGCGGAGCGGGGTTTACAATGTGAACAAGGGATATGCCGTGTTTAAACAGATCTCTGTTCTGGCTTCCAATGAAGAGTACACGATCATTGCGACCGGCACGAGTTACGGCCTGTCTCTCTATGACCGGATCGCGCTGGACGGGACATCCATCTCGGAAGGAGAGTTTGCAAACTGATGGTCAGATCAAAATAAGAGAAAGGAATGTGTATCATGGTAAAAGAGAACCTCTTAGATGTTGAAAACAGGATAAAAGCAGCCTGTGAACGCGCAGGGCGGGAGCGGAGTGAAGTGACACTTATTGCGGTGAGTAAAACAAAACCTGTCTCCATGCTGCAGGAGGCTTATGAAGCGGGCATCCGCGAATTCGGTGAAAACAAGGTGCAGGAGATGATGGATAAATACGATGAAATGCCCTCCGACATTCACTGGCACATGATCGGTCATCTGCAGAGAAACAAGGTAAAATACCTGATGGGAAAAGCAGCCCTGATCCATTCCGTCGACTCACTCCGGCTGGCACAGGAGATCAGCGCGCAGTCCGTCCGGCATAATGTTGAAACGGATATCCTGATCGAGGTAAATATCGCCGGGGAAGAGTCCAAATTCGGCATTTCTGCGGATGAGACAATCCGTCTTGTGACCGAGGCGGCAAAGCTTCCGAACATCCATATTCAGGGCCTGATGACAATCGCGCCCTTTGTAGAAGACCCGGAGGAGAACCGCATTTATTTTCGCAAAATAAGGGAATTATCTGTTGACATTGCAGATAAAAAATTAGATAATGTATGTATGTCTATTTTGTCCATGGGGATGACGGGAGACTACGAAGTCGCCATCGAGGAGGGCGCGACCATGGTGCGCGTCGGTACCGGTATTTTCGGCGAGAGAGATTACGGATTAAAATTATAGTAAACGGATTGGAGATAGAGAAATGGGTGTGATGGATAAGTTTTTAAATGCAATGCGGCTGAACTCTGACGAGGATGACTATTATGACGATGAGTTCTACGATGAGGAGGACGAGGAGGATTATATCCCTCCCAGAAGATTTTCCCGCCGCGACCGCAGAAGACAGGAGGATGAGCCGGAGGATATCTCTCCTGTAAGAGAACCATCCAAACAGCCGACAGTCAAACCGGCGCAGACTTCCGGAAAAGTCACGCCGATGCGTCCGTCCAGAAGGACACAGGGAGGTCAGAGTACCATGGAAGTTTGTGTTGTGAAACCCACATCAGTCGAGGATGCCAGAGAGATTACGGAGACGCTGCTTGCCGGCAGGACCGTCGTATTGAACCTGGAGGGGCTTGATCTCGAGATCGCACAGCGAATCATCGATTTTACATCCGGATCCTGCTATGCGATCGCAGGAAACCTTCAGAAGATATCCCACTACATCTTTATAGTGACGCCTCACAACGTTGATATCTCCGGAGATTTCCAGAATATCGTGAATGCGTTTGACACCTCCTCCCTGCAAACGGACATCTGATCAGAGAATATTGTTTACTCTGCAACCACATGGAGTTCTGTCAAATCAAAGCCAGTCGGAATGATCCAATGACTGGCTTTTTTTATGAGAAGTGCGCAATCAACGCTTCCTTTATCAGGGGAAATCGGATATGGAGAATAAAATCAAACCGCTTCCAAGTATTTTATGTGGAAGCATCTGCTTTATCTTGCTTACACTTTTGGACCAGATCACAAAAAAATGGGCCGTTCTGGGGCTTCGCGGCCGTAATCCCGTTATTCTGATCGAGAATGTTTTTGAACTGTACTATCTTGAGAACCACGGTGCAGCCTTCGGGATTCTCCAGGGACAGCGGAATATGTTCATCGTGATCACGGTTGTCATTTTAGCCGTAATCGTATATATGTATGCAAGATTGCCTTTTACAAAGAAATATCGTCTGATTCGCGTCTTCCTTGTGCTGATCTCTGCCGGAGCAGTCGGCAATTTTATAGACCGTGTGACGCAGGATTATGTCGTAGACTTTTTTTACTTTGTCCTGATCGATTTTCCGATATTTAATGTGGCCGATATTTATGTGACCTGTTCGACAGTCCTTTTAACCCTTGTCGTTTTGTTTAAGCTCCGCGAAGAGGATTTCACGGAAATATTGCAAAGTCTCGGCTTTCAGGGAAAAAAGAAGCGGGATCTTTGAGAGAATTATTCAAGACGGAAAGAGTTGTCAAAATGAAACAACAATTCGAAGTTCAGGAAGCGTTAGCGGGAGAGCGGCTGGATAAATTTCTTGCACAGATTTATCCGGAACAATCCCGCTCTTTTTTTCAAAAACTGATCCGGTCTGGACAGGTTTCTGTGCAGGGTGAAGTCATCACGAAAACCGGCGCCTCCGTAGAAGCAGGCGATCTGGTATCGGTTGAGATCCCCGCCGCCCAATCCGTCGATATCTGTCCGGAAAATATCCTGCTGGATATCCTGTATGAGGATGATGACCTCCTGATCGTGAACAAGCCAAAGGGCATGGTGGTGCATCCTTCCGCCGGACACTACAGTGGTACGCTCGTCAACGCAGTGATGTATCACTGTGCGGACAGTCTCTCCGGCATAAACGGGGAGATACGGCCCGGCATCGTACACCGGATCGATATGGATACCACCGGCTCGCTGATTGTATGCAAAAATGACTCTGCCCACCTGAATATCGCGGAGCAGATTAAAGCGCATACCGTCAGGCGGATTTACCGCGGTATCGTCTGCGGTGTGCTGCGGGATGACGAGGGCACTGTGAGCGGCGACATAGGACGTCACCCTACACAGCGAAAAAAGATGGCTGTCGTCACCCGGAACGGCAAACCGGCTGTCACACATTACCGGGTTCTGGAGCGGTTTTCGCGCTTCACTTATGTCGAATTTATTTTAGAGACCGGGCGCACGCATCAGATCCGGGTACATATGTCACATATCGGACATCCTCTGCTGGGAGACGAATTATACGGAGGAACATCAAAAAATTATGCTGTACCGGGACTTCAGGGTCAGACTCTTCATGCCATGACCATTGGATTTCTCCACCCTTCGACGGGCGAATATGTTGAATTTCAGGCGCCGATTCCACAATATATGGAAGATTTGCTGAAACGGTTTCGCAAATGAGAATCTTATGGTAAAATGTGTGTAGGCAATGAGCCGTGCAGCAGAGTGCAGATAGACGGACATGTCGCGCTGGCGCGAAAGGGGATGTTTATCTGTGCTCTGATATAGGGCGAAGCCCGGACAACGAGGAAATCGAAGATTTCCGAGTGGCACGGCAGAAGTATAAATTGAGATTAGGAGGGTTCGTTATGAAAAATATGGTAATCACTGTGGGGAGAGAGTACGGCAGCGGCGGTCTGGAGATCGGAATGAAACTGTCAGAAAAGCTCGGCATCAAATGCTACGACAAAGAACTCCTGACCATTGCAGCACAGGAGAGTGGCTTTTGTGAGGAGGTCATCAGAAAAAATGATGAACACAACGGCAGTTTTCTGTATTCGCTGGTCACAGATACCTATTCGCCGAGCCGGTATGGTATGGGCAACTATTTCAATGATCTCCCTTTAAATCATAAGGTATTTCTGGCACAGTTTGATACCATCCGTAAGCTTGCGGCTGCAGAGTCCTGCATTATCGTCGGGCGCTGCGCAGATTATGCGCTGCGGGATACCGCAGAGTGGGTCAGTGTGTTTATCCATGCCGCCAGGGATGTCAGGATTCCCAGGGTACGTAAGGAAAAA
>JAJPYF010000128.1 GCA_021205085.1 Clostridiales bacterium
ATACGATACTTTTTGCTGAAATTGAAATACACATCAGGAGGATAGCCATGAGTTCCATCAAAGATATTACCCTCGCTCCTTCGGGGGCGCACAAAATTGACTGGGTACAGAAAAACTGCCCGCTCCTTCGCAGTCTGGAAGCTGATTTTAAGGAGGAACGTCCTTTTGAGGGCATCCGCATCGCCCTCTCCATCCATCTGGAGGCCAAGACCGCCTATCTGTGCAAGGTTCTGGCGGCCGGAGGCGCTGAGATGTACATTACCGGCAGCAAACCCCTCTCCACGCAGGACGATGTGGCGGCAGCGTTGGCGGCGGAGGGATTGAATGTCTATGCCTGGTATGACTGCACCGCGGAGGAGTACGACGCGAACATTCAGAAGGTATTGGAACACAACTGCAACATTATCATCGACGACGGCGGTGATCTGGTGCATATGCTCCACACCAAGATGCAGGACAAGATCCCTTATGTGATCGGCGGCTGTGAGGAGACCACAACGGGCATTATCCGTCTTATTTCCATGGCGAAGAATAATTCCCTGCATTTTCCCATGGTTTTGGTGAACAATGCCGACTGCAAGCACCTTTTTGACAACCGTTACGGCACCGGTCAGTCTGTGTTTGACGGCATCAACCGGACGACGAATCTTATCGTCGCCGGAAAGTATGTGGTCGTGGCCGGATACGGCTGGTGCGGCAAGGGCGTCGCCATGCGGGCGAAGGGACTCGGCGCGCGTGTCATCGTCACAGAGGTCGATCCGATCAAGGCGATCGAGGCGGTCATGGATGGGTTTGAAGTCATGCCGATGAACGAGGCCGCAAAGGTCGGCGACTTTTTCATCACGGTGACCGGCTGTGCCGGAGTCATCGACGAGGAGGATTTCCGCGTCATGAAAGACGGCGCCATCCTCTGCAATGCGGGGCATTTTGACGTGGAGATCGATATGAAACGGCTGCGGGAGATCGCTCTTGACACCATTGACCAGCGGAAAAACATTGTGGGATACCAGATTTCCGAAGACAAGTGGATCTATGTGCTGGCGGAAGGCCGTCTGGTAAATCTGGCTGCCGGGGACGGACATCCGGCTGAGATCATGGATATGAGTTTTGCCATTCAGGCTCTGAGTGCAAAGTATCTGGTGGAACACCGGGACAGCCTGACCGAAAAGCTGATCAATGTCCCTCGGGAAGTCGATCTGGAGGTTGCCAACCGCAAGTTGCGCTTCCTCGGCAGGGAAATCGATGTGCTGACGCCGGAGCAGGAGGCGTACCTTAACAGCTCGGCAGTCTGAGCGGAAGCAGGCAGCGAAGCATCTTCCGACACTTTAATATATTAAAGTGCTTTTTCGAATTTGTTTATGATATGATTATGACCGGCGATGCGGGAATTCCCGCATTTGTCGGTCTTTTGTTTAGAACAAACAGAGAAGGAGCGATTGCTATGAAAACGAATCGGGAGGAGCAACTCTGGTCGAAGGACTTTGTCATTGTGATACTGTTGAATTTCTTTGGGTTTCTTACACACCTGATGGTTTTATCAACATTTCCGTTTTTCGTGAATTATCTGGGATACACGGAAACCGTGTCCGGCTTGTGTGCGACGCTGTTTTCCATTGTTGCCGTTGTTTCCCGCGCTATTATCGGGTGGGTACTGGACAGTGGCAAACGCAGGCTGATCATGTTGATTGGTCTCCTTGGCATGGCTTTATTGCCGATGGGATATCTGCTTATCTATACCATACTGACATCCATTGTGCTGACAGCGATACTTCGTATGCTTCATGCTATCGCTTTTGCCGCTACAAACACGGCGGCTGCCACGATGGCAACAGATATTGTTCCTAAAACCCGCTTCGCGGAGGGCATGGGAATGTTTGGAATGTCGACTGCTCTGGCAACTGCCTGCGCACCGGCTATCGGCGAATTTCTCATGAATCTGGGATTTCCCATTCTCTACGGTGGAACAACTGCAATCATAGTACTGGGCTTGATCCTGTTTTTTATTTTGAAAAACCCGAAAATCGAACCGTCTCGTAAGAAATTTGCCATCACAGATCTGGTCAACCGCGACGCGCTGCCTGCATCCGCAGTGGCGCTGGTTTTTGTCATGACCTACGGTTCTCTGGAAAGTTACATATTGAAATTTGCTTCCGAGAGTGACGATGTATCTCTTTCCGGCGCTTTCTTTTTCATTGCGATGGCGGTGATGCTACTGATCACCCGGGTTACTGTCGGCAAGGTAGCAGATCGCAGAGGTGAGGCCGTCTTTGTCTATGTCTGCTGCCCGGCCATGACAGCAGGGTTGTTAATTCTGGCATTTGCTCCCGGCAACCTTTCTTTCGTGCTGGCGGCACTGCTCTCCGGCTTCGCTTTCGGGTGCATAGAACCATCCCTTCAGGCAATGGCCGTCAGCCTCTCGCCGCCGAATCGGAGAGGGGCAGCCAATTCCACCTTCTTATGCGCCTATGATATCGACATCGGCGTCGGTGCCGGTTTGGCCGGCGTTCTGATTGATCAGATTGGCTACCATCATATGTACGCTGTCCTCTCGATTGCCTCCATGGCGGCGTTGATTCTTTATATATTCATCGGGCGAAATCACCCGTCTTCGATCACATGGCAGGTGAAACACGGGAGATGATTAAATGGTTTTTGCTACTTGTCTAATTGAAAAATGTGTATATAATTATGTTATGAAGAAACCTAAATTGTAGGAGAAAATATGCCAGAGAAGGGTATTGTTTATGGTGAACAGAAAATGAAGTCACTCAGAGTCCGCTCGGTCAAAGCTCTGGATGATATGATTATGCTGCTTACCTTTTCAAATGGGGAGACACGATTGTTTGATGCTACTGTTTTAAATGGGCCTGCTTACGAAAAATTAAAAACGGATCAGGTTTTCAAAAATCCGAATGTTGATCACGGGGTCGTGACATGGCTCGATGGGGAGATTGATTGCGCGCCTGAATATATGTATCAGAATAGTTACGAATATGAGAAATTGGCAATGTAAATAAGCATGGATGAGTTTTTGGTGTAATTTATTGGTGTAATTTTTTTCAAATTCATCTCTTGAATTTTTCCGCGGAAAAGTTATAATATCCACATAGTGTGCAGCGATGCGTAAGTCCGGCTATCGACGCACACTATTTTTTTATGCTTAATTATTTATCAGAACAGGAGGATTTGATAAGATGGAAGAGACAGCACAACAGAAAAAAATGGCCACTATGCCGGTAAACAAGCTGATGCTGCACATGGGCATTCCGATCATTCTGTCCATGATGCTTCAGGCTTTGTACAATATCGTGGACAGCGCGTTTGTCTCCAACATGGCAGAAAACGGTGAGGAGGCTCTGAATGCGCTGACGCTGGCGTTCCCGGTGCAGATACTGATCGTGGCGGTAGGCGTCGGAACCGGTGTGGGTGTCAATGCGCTCCTGTCCAAGGCGCTGGGGCAGAAGGATTATGAAAAAGCGAACCGTGTGGCGGGCAATGCCTATTTTGTGACATTTTTCATCTATATTGTCTGCGTGCTTTTCGGCCTGTTCGGCGTGAAGGCGTACATCGGGAGTCAGACTTCCAACGAGCTGATCCTGACAATGGGAACACAGTACCTGCGAATTTGCTGTACGGTTTCCTTCGGCATGTTATTTTTCGCCGTTTTTGAGAAGGTGATTCAGGCCACCGGCCGTTCCATCTATTCCACGATCGCCCAGATCCTGGGGGCGGTGACTAACATCGTGATGGATCCGATCCTGATTTACGGGGTGGGATTTTTCCCGAAGCTTGGCGTGCGCGGCGCGGCGCTTGCCACCATCATAGGGCAGATTGTTTCCTTTGTGGTTGCGCTGACTTTCCATCTGAAGTATGATAAAGAGATCAAAAACGGTCTGCGTTATCTCAGGCCGTCCGGAAAAATCAGCGGCGAGATTTATTCGATCGGGCTGCCCGCGATCATCGCACAGGCTCTGATTTCGATCATGACTTATGGGCTGAACCTGATTCTGGTCAGGGTGGGAGAAAATATGGTGACAGCTTACGGGCTGTTCTATAAGATTCAGCAGTTTATCCTGTTTGCTGCTTTCGGCCTGCGCGATACCATTACCCCGGTGGTCTCTTTCAGCCACGGCATGCGGAACAAATCCCGAATTAACGACGGAGTGAAGTACGGAATTATCTATTCAGTCATCATTATGCTGATCGGCGCTGTGTTCCTGGAGCTGTGTGCGGCACCTCTCTGTGGGGTCTTCGGACTGTCCGGCGAAACACAGGCGATCTGCATCAGTGCGATGAGGATCATCTCCATCAGTTTTGTCTTTGCGGGAGCCAGCATCGCGTTCCAGGGAATTTTTCAGGCGATCAACTGCGGCATGCAGTCCCTCGTCATTTCCCTGTGCAGGCAGCTGATCTTTGTTCTTCCGGTGGCTTGGTTTTTTGTCAGGAGGATCACCACGGCCGGCGCGGCAACCTCTCTGGTGTGGTGGACTTTCCCCATTGCGGAGGTGATCACGGCAATGATCGGCGTGTTTTTGCTGCGGAGCGGATATCAGAAAAAGATCAGCGGCATGAACTGAGTGTGGCGAATTGCCCGACGGTTCGGGTATAATGTACGAAAATACTGTGAAATTTATCGCATATGCGGCGGATCGCCGCATGTGCCGCATCAAAAGGAGGAGAAGTATCCATGAAACAGCGAATTGTCACGATCAGCCGGGAGTTCGGCAGCGGCGGGCGGACCGTCGGGAGAACGCTTGCGAAAGAACTGGGAATTCCGTGTTATGACGATGAGATTCTGTTGAAAACAGCCGTGGAGAGCGGTCTGGCGGAGGATTTTATCAGAGAACACGGAGAGTATACGGCATCCAACAGCCTGCTCGGCACGATTTTTGCCACGCGCGATTACCAGGGGCGGTCCATGCAGGATGTGGTGTGGCAGGCGCAGAAAACGGTGATCGAGAAGATCGGGCATGAGGAGTCCTGTGTGATCGTGGGACGGTGTGCGGATTATATTTTAAGGGATATCGCGGATTGCCTGACCGTTTTTATCCATGCCTCGAAGGAGTTTCGCGCACACCGGATCGTGGAGGTCTACGGGGAGAATGAGACTAATCCCATGAAGCGGCTTTCCGACAAGGATAAGCGGCGGAAAAATTATTATCAGTTCTACACGGATCTGGAGTGGGGACAGGCGCAGCACTATGACATCTGTCTGGACAGCGGCGTGTTCGGGATCGAGCGGTGCGTGGAAATTCTGAAGGAGCTGTATTAGAAATGAAGTGCCGTCACGTTTCTTCCGAAATTTTCATATGATGAAGAAAAATCATATCAGGAATTCATCATGAAAAAGATTTGGAAACGGCTTGCGGCGTATTGTCTCGCAGCGGCGCTTTTGCCGGGGCTTCTGCTGGCCGGTTGCGGGAGAGCAGACGAGGTAAAGGTAACCCTCAATGAAGTGACTCACTCCATTTTTTACGCGCCCATGTATGTGGCGATCGAGGAGGGATATTTTGCGGAGGAGGACATCGAACTTGACCTGGTCTGCGGCTACGGCGCCGACAAGGTCATGGCGGCGGTGCTGGCCGGGGAGGCGGACATCGGGTTTATGGAACCGGAGACGACGGTCTATGCGGCAAATGAGGGCGCGAATGATCCGGTGGTCAATTTCGCCCAGCTGACTCAGCGCGCCGGAAACTTTCTGGTGGCGCGGGAGGAGATGTCGGATTTTGAGTGGAGCGATCTGATCGGGACGACGGTTTTGGGCGGTCGGGAAGGTGTAGTACATATATCAATGT
>JAJPYF010000051.1 GCA_021205085.1 Clostridiales bacterium
GAGCAGCACCGGTGATCATGTTCTTAACGTAGTCAGCATGGCCGGGGCAGTCAACATGAGCATAGTGACGCTTCTCGGTCTGATACTCAACGTGAGCGGTAGAAATCGTGATACCACGCTCTCTCTCTTCCGGAGCCTTATCGATGTTATCGAACTCAGTAAAGGAGTTGCCCGGAACTCTCTCTGCCAGAACCTTGGTGATAGCGGCGGTCAGAGTTGTTTTACCATGGTCAACGTGACCGATGGTACCAATATTGCAATGCGGTTTGCTTCTGTCAAATTTTGCTTTTGCCATTTTAAATTCCTCCTTAAATTCTGCCTTCCGGCATTCATATTCTCTTTTTTCGAAAATCCTCGGATATTTCGATTATATTAGAAACATGCGAGTATTTCAAGGTTTATTTTGCTTTGTTGGAAATAATTTTTTCCTGTATGGATTTCGGCACCGGCTCATATCTCTCAAAGAACATGGAGTAGTTTCCGCGGCCCTGTGTCTTGGAACGCAGGTCGGTCGAATAACCGAACATCTCTGCCAGCGGAACAAAGCCTCTCACGATCTTGCCGCCTCCGATATCATCCATACCCTCAATGCGTCCGCGGTGGGAGTTGATATCACCGATTACGTCGCCCATATACTCCTCCGGCATCGTTACCTCTACCTTCATGATGGGCTCTAAGAGAACCGGATCCGCCTTGCGCATGGCCTCTTTGAAGCACATGGAACCGGCAATGTGGAACGCCATCTCCGAAGAGTCAACCTCATGGTAAGAACCGTCATATACGACAGCTCTCACGCCGAGTACCGGGAATCCTGCCAGGACACCGGCCTGAGCCGCTTCCTCGATACCTGCACCGACCGCCGGAATGTATTCCTTCGGAATCGCTCCGCCGACGACCTCGGACTCGAACTTAAATGTCTCCTCCGCATTGGCATCCATGGGCTCAAAGCGAACTTTACAGTGACCGTACTGTCCGCGTCCGCCGGACTGCTTTGCGTATTTGTACTCCTGATCCACCACTTTTGTGAAGGATTCTTTGTATGCAACCTGCGGTGCGCCGACATTGGCCTCCACCTTAAACTCACGGAGCAGACGGTCAACAATGATCTCCAGATGGAGTTCACCCATACCGGCGATGATGGTCTGTCCGGTCTCCGGATCGGTATGCGCCTTGAATGTCGGATCCTCCTCCGCCAGCTTTGCGAGCGCCTCGCCCATCTTGCCCTGACCGGCCTTGGTCTTCGGCTCGATTGCAAGCTCGATAACCGGATCCGGGAACTCCATGGACTCCAGAATAACCGGATGCTGCTCGTCACAGATGGTATCACCGGTCGTCGACAGCTTAAAGCCGACCGCCGCAGCGATATCTCCGGCGTAAACCTTATCCAGCTCCTGCCGCTTGTTGGCATGCATCTGCAGAATACGTCCGACACGCTCCTTCTTGCCCTTGGTTGCATTCATGATATAGGATCCGGAATTCAGCGTTCCGGAATACACACGGAAGAACGCCAGCTTTCCGACAAACGGATCCGTCATGATCTTAAACACCAGTGCGGAGAACGGCTCCTCATCGGAGGAATGCCGCTCGATCTCATGGCCTTCCATGTCTGTACCTTTAATAGAAGGAATGTCTGTGGGCGCCGGCATAAATTCTACAACAGCGTCCAGCATCTTCTGCACACCCTTATTGCGGTAAGCAGTTCCGCAGCATACCGGCACAGCCCTGCACTCGCAGGTAGCCGTGCGCAGCGCAGCTTTCATCTCCTCAATGGACGGCTCCTCACCCTCCAGATACATCAGCGTCAGATCATCATCAAGCTCACAGATCTTCTCCACAAGCTCCTCATGATAAAGCTCCGCCTCATCCGCCATATCCTCCGGAATCGGGACGATAGAAATATCCTCGCCCTTCTCATCATTATAGATATAAGCCTGCATTTCAAACAGATCAATGATCCCCTTGAAATCATCCTCTTTCCCGATCGGCAACTGCAGGCAGATGGCGTTCTTGCCGAGGCGCGTGCGAATCTGATCGACCGCCCCATAAAAATCCGCGCCCATGATATCCATCTTGTTGATGAATGCCATACGCGGGACATTGTACGTGTCCGCCTGACGCCATACGTTCTCTGACTGCGGCTCCACACCGCCTTTTGCGCAGAAAACACCGACAGCGCCGTCCAGCACGCGGAGCGAACGCTCCACTTCCACTGTGAAATCCACGTGACCGGGGGTATCAATAATATTGATACGATGCTCTAACGCGCCCGGCGCGGGTTTGTTTTCCTTCTGCAGCGTCCAATGGCATGTCGTCGCCGCAGATGTGATGGTGATACCTCTCTCCTGCTCCTGCTCCATCCAGTCCATGGTCGCAGTACCCTCATGGGTATCGCCGATTTTGTAATTGATACCGGTATAATAGAGGATTCTCTCTGTCAATGTAGTCTTACCCGCATCGATGTGGGCCATAATACCAATATTCCTGGTCCTCTCAAGCGGATATTCTCTTCCTGCCATAGTGATTCCCTCCTAGAACCTGAAATGGGAGAAAGCCTTGTTGGCTTCTGCCATCTTGTGCATATCTTCCTTTCGCTTTACGGATGCTCCTGTATTATTTGCAGCATCCATAATCTCATTCGCCAGCCGCTCCGCCATGGTTTTTTCTCCTCTTTTTCTGGAGAACATGGTCAGCCAGCGCAGCGCCAGTGTCTGCCGGCGCTCCGGCCGAACTTCGATCGGAACCTGATACGTCGCACCGCCGATACGTCTTGCCTTTACCTCAAGTACGGGCATGACGTTGTTCATAGCCTCCTGGAATACCTCCAGTGCCGGCTTGCCGGTCTTCTCAGCGATCTGATCAAATGCTTTGTACACAATCTTCTGAGCTACGCCTTTTTTTCCGTCCAGCATGATGTTGTTGATCAGCTTCGTAACTACTACGTCATTGTACAAAGGATCGGCTAATACTTCTCTTTTCTGAATATGTCCTCTACGTGGCACGGTCCTTCCCTCCTTAACCATTCTGTTATGCCTGATACAGGCATTCTTTTTCGATTAAATCAACGGTACTCACATCTCTTACTTATGCGTTCGTGCGGGAACAGTCTATCTGATAAGTCAATAGAATTCCAACACTAACAGTAGCACAATGTGATACTATTGGTTCGACAGCTCTTATTTTTTCGCTGCTTTCGGCTTCTTCGCGCCGTACTTGGAGCGAGCCTGACGTCTGTTCGCAACGCCCGCTGTATCCAGCGTGCCACGGATAATGTGATATCTGGTACCGGGAAGGTCCTTGACACGGCCGCCGCGGATCAGAACAACACTATGCTCCTGCAGGTTGTGGCCTTCACCGGGAATGTAGCTTGTCACTTCGATTCCGTTGGAAAGACGAACCCTGGCAATCTTTCTGAGAGCTGAGTTAGGTTTTTTAGGCGTAGCAGTTTTCACTGCAGTGCAGACACCGCGCTTCTGCGGAGAAGACGCATCTGTCGGTCTCTTCTGCAGGGAGTTGTAACCCTTCTGCAGCGCCGGCGCTGTGGACTTCTTCACGGATGTCTGACGACCTTTTCTCACTAACTGGTTAAATGTTGGCATCCTATTCACCTCCTGTTTTAGTCATTGTATGCGTGCATTTCTGCACAGACACCATGATATTATATTAAATACCGATGGTGTTGTCAAGCTTCATTTTTGAGTATGGAATATCCGGCAAAATCCTACATCTCCGGCAACTCCGCGGCCTCTTTCGTGTCGCTGACTGCCTCGAAACCGGTCCCGCTTTCCTCGTTCTCATACTCCTCCGACGGATAGTCTGCATCGTCGCTGTCCATATCGCCGAAATCAATCTCCGCATTCACATCGAAATCGGAATCCAGACGGATGGAACGGTATCTCTTCATACCGGTACCGGCCGGAATCAGCTGGCCGATGATCACGTTCTCCTTCAGTCCGATCAGCGGATCTGCCTTGCCCTTGATGGCCGCATCGGTCAGAACCTTTGTCGTCTCCTGGAAGGACGCTGCGGACAGCCATGACTTCTTGGCCAGAGACGCCTTTGTGATACCCAACAGTACCTGCTTTGCGTCAGCCGGCTCTCTACCCTCTGCCTCAAGCTGTGCATTGGTGTCTTCATATTCGAGAACATCCACCAGCGTGCCGGGCAGGAAATTGGAAGCGCCGTTGTCCTCAACGCGGACATTCTTCAGCATCTGCCGGACAATGACCTCCACATGCTTGTCGTTGATCTCCACGCCCTGGAGACGATACACACGCTGAACCTCGCGGAGCAGATAATCCTGCACGGCCCGGATTCCCCGGATCTTGAGAATATCGTGCGGGTTCACACTACCCTCGGTCAGCTCGTCACCGGCCTCCAGAACCTGCTCATCCGTCACCTTGATGCGGGAGCCGTAAGGGATCAGGTAGGTCTTGGCCTCACCGGTCTCCGCATTGGAAACCACGATCTCACGTTTTTTCTTGGTATCCTTGATCGCAACCACGCCGGCAATCTCCGTGATGATCGCAAGTCCCTTCGGCTTTCTGGCCTCGAACAGCTCCTCGACACGGGGAAGACCCTGTGTGATATCGTTTCCGGCCACGCCGCCGGTGTGGAAGGTACGCATGGTCAGCTGTGTTCCGGGCTCACCGATCGACTGCGCCGCGATGATTCCCACCGCCTCGCCGACCTGCACCGCCTGTCCGGTCGCCATGTTGGCGCCGTAGCACTTCGCACAGATGCCGACATGGGAACGGCAGCTTAAAACGGTCCGGATCTTGATCCGTGTAAGCGGCTCGCCGTTCTCGTCCACGCCCTTGCTCATGATCAGGGCTGCCCGCTTCGGCGTGATCATGTGATCCGCCTCGATCAGAAGATTTCCATCCTTATCATAGATGTTCTCACAGGAGAACCGTCCGGTAATCCGCTCCTGCAGACCCTCGATCTCCTCCTTGCCATCCATAAAGGCGTACACATACATGCCCGGGATCTCTTCCTGGCCGGCGCTGCAGTCCACCTCGCGGATGATCTGATCCTGTGACACATCGACCAGACGGCGTGTAAGGTATCCGGAATCCGCGGTACGCAGCGCTGTGTCGGACAGGCCCTTCCGGGCGCCGTGCGCAGACATAAAGTACTCCAGAACATCCAGTCCTTCACGGAAGTTTGATTTAATCGGCAGCTCGATGGTACGTCCGGTGGTATCCGCCATCAGTCCGCGCATACCGGCCAGCTGCTTAATCTGCTTATCCGATCCGCGGGCGCCGGAATCAGCCATCATATAAATGTTGTTGTATTTATCAAGTCCCGAGAGCAGCTCGTGTGTCAGGATATCATCGGTATCCTTCCATGTCTCGATAACCTCTTTGTAACGCTCTTCCTCCGTAATCAGACCGCGCTTGTAGTTCCGGGTGATCACATCCACCGTATCCTGCGCCTGCTTGATCAGCTCCGGTTTGCGGGGCGGAACGGTCATATCGGAGATGGATACCGTCATCGCTGCCTGCGTGGAATACTTGTATCCCATGGACTTGATGTCGTCCAGCACCTCCGCCGTGCGGGTCGCTCCGTGAAGGTTGATGACCTGTTCCAGAATCTTTTTCAACCCCTTCTTGCCCACATGGAAATCTACCTCAAACCGCAGCGCATTTTCCTCTGTGCTTCGATCGACAAGACCCAGATCCTGCGGAAGAATCTCATTGAAAAGCATACGGCCGAGCGTCGTCTCCACCATCGCCGAGATGTGTCTGCCCTCAAACTCCCCTTCGCGGTGTACGAAAAGCTTCTGGTGAAGGGTAATCGAGCCGTTCTCATAGGCAAGGATCGCCTGCCTGATGTTCTCAAAACGATGTCCGAGCAGATCCTCGATCGTGCAAACCACAATTCTGTGACGCTCTGCGTCCACGTTCACTCGGACAAGGGAGTCCTCCGACAATACAAGGTGCGCTTCCTTGTATGCTTTCAATGCCTCCTGCGCCTTGTCAATGCTGTCATAGGAAGCCGCCACCTCCGCAAGCTCCGTCTGAGAATCGCGGAACGCCTGAATGGCTTCCTGAATATACCGCTCCTTATCGCCATCCTCTGTCGGCTCTACATCCGCGCCGAACTCTGCGGCAACCAGAGCTTCCTTTTCGGTACCCGTGTAATCCGGATATTTGTGCATGGTCAGGTAGTAAATTCCCAGAACCATATCCTGGGACGGAACTGCCACCGGGCCGCCGTCCGAAGGCTTCAGAAGGTTGTTCGGGGAGAGCAGCATAAAGCGGCACTCTGCCTGCGCCTCCACGGACAGGGGAAGATGCACAGCCATCTGGTCACCGTCAAAATCAGCGTTGAACGCCGTACAGACCAGCGGGTGCAGCTTGATCGCCTTGCCCTCTACCAGAACCGGCTCAAAAGCCTGGATACCCAGACGGTGCAGAGTCGGTGCACGGTTCAGCATAACCGGATGCTCTTTGATGACATCCTCCAGAACATCCCACACTTCCGGCTGCAGCTTTTCTACCATCTTTTTGGCGCTCTTGATATTGTGCGCCGTTCCGTTGCAGACAAGCTCCTTCATAACAAAGGGCTTAAACAGCTCAATCGCCATCTCCTTAGGCAGACCGCACTGATAAATCTTCAGCTCCGGGCCGTCAACGATAACAGAACGTCCGGAATAATCTACACGCTTGCCCAGCAGGTTCTGCCGGAAACGTCCGGATTTGCCCTTCAGCATATCGGAGAGTGATTTCAGCGCACGGTTGCCCGGTCCGGTGACCGGTCTTCCGCGGCGGCCGTTATCGATCAGCGCATCCACCGCCTCCTGCAACATCCGCTTCTCATTGCGGACAATGATATCCGGAGCGCCGAGCTCCAGCAGTCTGCGCAGACGGTTGTTGCGGTTTATAATTCTTCTGTAGAGATCGTTCAGATCAGAGGTGGCAAAACGTCCGCCGTCCAACTGAACCATCGGGCGAAGATCCGGCGGAATGACCGGGATCACCGTCATGACCATCCACTCCGGCTTGTTGCCGGACTCGCGGAAGGGCTCCACCACTTCCAGTCTCTTGATGATTCTCGCACGCTTCTGTCCGGTCGCGGTCTTCAGCTGTGTCTTCAGTTCCTCGGAATCCTTCTCCAGATCGATCGCCTTCAGCAGCTCCATCACTGCCTCCGCACCCATCCCGACACGGAAATCCTTGCCGAACTTTTCTCTGGCCTCCTGATATTCCATCTCGGAAAGCACCTGCTTATACTGGAGATCCGAGCTTCCCTGATCCAGCACGATATAGGACGCAAAATACAGCACCCGCTCCAGCACTCTCGGAGAAAGGTCAAGGATCAGCCCCATGCGGCTGGGAATCCCCTTGAAATACCAGATATGGGATACGGGAGCGGCCAGCTCAATATGGCCCATCCGCTCTCTTCGCACATTGGATTTGGTGATCTCAACGCCGCAGCGGTCGCAGACCACACCTTTATAGCGGATCTTTTTATACTTTCCGCAGTGGCACTCCCAGTCCTTGCTGGGTCCGAAAATGCGCTCACAGAAAAGGCCGTCTTTTTCCGGTTTCAGTGTCCTGTAGTTGATGGTTTCCGGCTTTTTTACCTCACCGTGAGACCATTCCAGTATTTTCTCCGGAGAAGCCAGTTTGATACGGATTGCATCAAATGCTACTACCTGATTTGCCTGATTATTATTTGTTTCTGGCATTACGACACTCCTTTCCTATTACTCTGCGTCAAGAACCTCATCCGGCATGTCATCATAGTCATCCGGCATGGGCTCCGCCTCATCTTCCTCAACATTCACAAGCTCTTCGTTCTCATTGAACTCCTGCTCGGTAAAGCCGCGCTCTCCAAAGGAATCCTTCTCCTCATAATTAAAGTCGCGGTCGCCGGAGATGATGGAATTCAGGCTGGTGTCACCGTACTCGCTGGTCTCCAGCAGTGTGACCTCCTCGCCGTTTTCATCCTCAAGCGTTACATCCAGACCGAGAGCCTGCAGCTCCTTCAGGAGCACCTTAAACGACTCCGGAATGCCGGGCTCAGGGATATTGTCTCCCTTGATGATCGCCTCGTATGTCTTCACACGGCCGATCACGTCATCAGATTTAACCGTCAGGATCTCCTGCAATGTGTACGCGGCGCCGTAGGCTTCGAGAGCCCACACCTCCATCTCACCGAAACGCTGTCCGCCGAACTGGGCTTTTCCGCCCAGAGGCTGCTGTGTCACCAGTGAGTACGGGCCGGTGGAACGGGCATGAATCTTGTCGTCCACCAGATGATGCAGCTTCAGGTAATGCATGTGTCCGATCGTAACCGGATTGTCAAAGCGCTCACCGGTGCGTCCGTCGCGCAGCCACACCTTACCGTCTCTGGAGATCGGCACACCCTTCCACAAACTCCTGTGGTCGCGGTGTACATCCAGATAATCCATGACATCCGGATCGATCACATCTTTATATTTATCATAAAACGTCTCTTCCCCGTCCTTCGCCTCATCCGCATCAAACGGGCGGTTTACATAATCGTTGGCCAGATCCAGCGTGTCCATGATATCCATCTCGTTGGCGCCGTCAAAAATCGGTGTGGAGATATCAAAGCCCAGCGCTTTGGCAGCCAGAGAAAGGTGAATCTCCAGCACCTGTCCGATATTCATACGGGACGGAACGCCCAGCGGATTCAGCACGATGTCCAGCGGACGTCCGTTCGGCAAAAACGGCATATCCTCAATCGGAAGCACGCGGGAGACAACACCCTTGTTTCCGTGACGGCCGGCCATCTTATCACCGACAGAGATTTTTCTCTTCTGCGCGATGTAAATGCGAACCGACTGATTGACACCCGGGGAAAGCTCGTCGCCGTTCTCCCTCGTAAACACCTTTGCGTCCACAACGATTCCGTATTCTCCGTGGGGCACCTTCAGGGAAGTATCACGCACCTCGCGCGCCTTCTCTCCGAAAATCGCGCGAAGCAGACGCTCCTCAGCGGTCAGCTCTGTCTCTCCCTTCGGAGTAACCTTTCCCACAAGAATGTCACCTGCACGCACTTCCGCACCGATGCGGATAATGCCCCGTTCATCCAGATCCTTCAGAGCGTCGTCGCCGACACCCGGAACATCGCGGGTGATCTCCTCCGGTCCCAGCTTGGTATCTCTGGCCTCCGCCTCATACTCCTCAATGTGAATCGAAGTATATACATCATCCTGTACCAATCTCTCAGAGAGTAGGACGGCATCCTCATAGTTGTAGCCTTCCCATGTCATAAAGCCGATCAGCGGGTTTTTGCCGAGTCCGAGCTCACCGTTTGCGGTGGAAGGACCGTCCGCAATCACCTGTCCGGCCTCCACATGATCCCCTTTGCAGACAATCGGCCGCTGGTTGTAGCAGTTGGACTGATTGCTTCTGGAGAATTTGGTCAGCTTATATACTTCTCTCGTACCGTCGTCGTCATATTTAATATGAATCTCGTCGGAACAGGAACGCTCCACCGTACCGGCGCGTTTTGCAAGAACGCACACGCCGGAATCCACTGCCGCCTTCGCCTCCATGCCGGTACCGACAACCGGCGCTTCCGTGGTGAGAAGCGGAACGGCCTGTCTCTGCATGTTGGCGCCCATCAGCGCACGGTTCGCGTCGTCATTCTGCAGGAACGGGATCAGCGCCGTCGCGACAGAAAAAACCATCTGCGGCGAAACATCCATATAGTCAAACAGACTGCGCTCGTATTCCTGTGTCTCCTCGCGATAACGGCCGGAGACCATCTTGCGAACAAAATATCCGTTCTCATCCAGCTGCTCACTGGCCTGCGCGACATGGTAATTGTCCTCCTCGTCGGCAGTCATGTAGACTACTTCCTCCGTAACACGCGGGTTTTTCGGATCAGATTTGTCGATCTTGCGGTACGGCGCCTCCACGAAGCCGTACTGATTGATCCGCGCATAGGACGCCAGTGAGTTGATCAGGCCGATATTCGGTCCCTCAGGCGTCTCGATCGGGCACATTCTCCCGTAATGAGAGTAGTGGATATCGCGAACCTCAAAGCCTGCACGGTCTCTCGACAGACCGCCCGGGCCAAGTGCGGAAAGACGGCGCTTGTGCGTCAGCTCTCCCAGAGGGTTATTCTGATCCATAAACTGTGACAGCTGGGAGGATCCGAAGAACTCCTTCACTGCCGCGGTCACCGGCTTGATATTAATCAGGCTCTGCGGGCTGATCGTCTCCAGGTCCTGTGTCGTCATCCGCTCGCGGACGACCCTCTCCAGTCTGGACATACCGATACGGTACTGATTCTGCAGCAGCTCTCCGACCGCACGGATCCGACGATTTCCGAGGTGATCGATATCGTCGTCATTCCCGATGCCGTACTCCAGATGCATATTATAGTTGATCGAAGCCAGAATATCCTCTCTCGTGATATGCTTCGGAATCAGGTCATGGATATTCCGACGGATTGCCTCCTTGATCTCATCCAACGTCTCATTCTCTTCCAGAATCTGCGCCAGAACCGGATAATACACCAGCTCTGTCACGCCGACCTCCTTCGGATCCACGTCGACAAAGCTCGTAATGTCTACCATCATGCTGGAGAGCACGCGGACATTGCGCTCCTCCGTCTGGATCAGGACATAAGGGGTCGCCGTATTCTGGATACGGTCCGCCATCTCACGATCCACAGTCACACCTGCCTCGGCAATCACTTCGCCTGTGGAGGAATCCACGACATCCTCCGCAAGCACATGCCCGGCAATACGGTTGCGGAACATCAGCTTTTTGTTAAATTTATACCGGCCGACCTTCGCAAGGTCATATCTTCTGGGATCAAAGAACATCGCCATGATCAGGCTCTCCGCACTCTCGACGGAAAGGGGCTCACCCGGACGGATCTTCTTGTACAATTCAAGAAGGCCCTCCTGATAATTCGTGGCAACATCCTTGCCAAAGCTGGCCAGAATCTTCGGCTCCTCGCCGAAAAGATCCAGGATCTCCTGATTGGTGCCGACACCCATCGCACGGATCAAAACCGTGATCGGCACCTTGCGGGTCCGGTCTACACGCACATAGAAAACGTCATTGGAATCTGTCTCATACTCCAGCCACGCACCGCGATTGGGAATAACCGTACAGGAATATAATTTCTTTCCGAGCTTATCATGTGTAATTCCGTAATAAATGCCGGGAGAGCGGACTAACTGGCTGACAATTACGCGCTCTGCACCGTTTATCACGAAAGTACCCGTCTCTGTCATCAACGGCAGATCACCCATAAAGATCTCGTGCTCATTGATTTCATCCGCCTCTTTGTTGTAAAGCCGTACCTTGACTTTCAAAGGGGCCGCGTAGGTCGCATCACGTTCCTTGCACTCCGGAATAGTGTATTTTACATCATCCCGGCAGAGCTTAAAGTCCGTGAATTCCAGGCTCAAATGACCGCTGTAATCCGCGATCGGGGAAATATCATCAAATACTTCCCGGAGTCCTTCACTCAAAAACCAGTTGTATGAATTCTTCTGGACCTCGATCAGGTTCGGCATCTCCAGAACCTGCTTCTGTCTGGAATAACTCATACGCGTTACATTTCCGTTTTTGACCGGACGTATCCTGTTTTTTTCCATAGACGTTTCACCTCTCGTTATATTTTTGTACGATTCAGATCCCAGTGTATTGAAACGTACCATTGCATCGGCATACGGGCGCGAAAAGGGCGCACGACACCCATGAAACCGCAATAGTGCATTTACCATAATATCACAGCACTTTTTTTGGGTCAAGAGGAAATTTCAGAAAAAAGAATAGAAAAAAAAGAAAGATTCGCAGGAAAAGACCCCTGCGAATCCCTCGTTATGTCTTCGTTTCGCGGAAACGATGATTACTTTAATGTAACCTTTGCGCCCTCAGCCTCAAGCTTTGCCTTGATGTCCTCAGCCTCAGCCTTCTCAACGCCTTCCTTAACCGGCTTCGGAGCCTCGTCTACAACCGCCTTCGCCTCTTTCAGACCAAGACCGGTTACCTCACGGACAACCTTGATAACCTTAACCTTGTTCGGGCCAACCTCTGTCAGCTCAACGGTGAACTCGGTCTGCTCCTCAGCCTCAGCGGCCTCGCCGCCGGCTGCTGCTACGACAACACCCGCTGCTGCGGATACGCCGAACTCTTCCTCACATGCCTTAACAAGATCGTTTAACTCTAATACGGTAAGCTCTTTGATTGCTTCGATAAACTCAGCGGTAGTTAATTTTGCCATTTTTGTTTCCTCCTGATATTTTTATTTAAATTAAACTTTCATTCAAGGAAGTTCTGTTCGCTAACCTCATCCATCGCCACCGGCTCGGATTCGCTAATCTCACAGAACGACCTCGCACTAAGCTCACGCTACGCTTCGCTTGCGTTCGCTAAGTTGCTTTCGGTCTCTTCAACTGCACCTGCACCCGCCGCGCTGCCGCCGGCCTCGGCGATCTGATTGATCACGCGGGCGAAGTTCGCAATCGGTGACTGCAGACTGCCAGGCAGCTTGCCAAGCAGCTCATCTCTGGACGGAACAGCAGATATCGCCTGCATGCCCTTCGCATCATAGAAGCCGCCCTCTACCACGCCGGCCTTGATCTCAAGCCGGTCTGCTGTCTTTGCAAACTTTGCGAGAATTCTCGCCGGAGCCGTCGCATCGTCCTTTGAAATCGCGATTGCGCTCGGTCCCTCGAGAACCGGATCCAGCGCCGCAAAATCAGTTCCCTCAAACGCGCGCTTCATCAGTGTATTCTTATATACTTTATAAGTAATACCCGCTTCCCGCAGCTCTTTGCGCAGCTGTGTATCCTCCGCAACCGTAAGTCCGCGGTAATCAACTACCACGACAGACTGTGCGCCGTCAACATTTGCAGCAATCTCCTGTACTATAGGCTGTTTTAATTCAACCTTTGCCACGATTCATGCACCTCCTTTATAAATTTGTGTTGCCTTTCACAAAGAAAAACCCCTCCGCCATACGACAGAGGGGAGATAAAATCTCTTACCCGGACACATCCGTGTCCCGTAAATTCCCTCGGCAGGCCAACGGTTACGCCTTGCGGCACCTGCTGTCTTCGGCAAACATTTCTTAAATTAAATCCGTCGCTCATTGTATCATCTTCATTTCCAGATGTCAACAATACGCGGCAATTCTTTTTGTAAAAACCGATCCGCTGCGAGCAGCAACTACTGCAGCTTCGCTACATTCAGCTTCACGCCCGGTCCCATGGTGGAGGTCATGACAACGCTCCGCAGGAACTGGCCCTTCACTGCACTCGGTCTCGCCTTGATGATGGCGTCCATCAGCGTGCGGAAATTCTCCGCCAGCTGCTCTTCTGTAAAGGATGCTTTTCCAATTGGCACATGGATAATATTGGTCTTGTCCAGTCTGTACTCGATCTTACCGGCTTTCAGCTCGTTAATCGCCTTGGCCACATCCATCGTAACCGTGCCCGCCTTCGGGTTCGGCATCAGGCCTTTCGGTCCGAGGATACGTCCGAGACGTCCTACAACGCCCATCATATCCGGAGTCGCGACAACCTTATCGAAATCCAGCCAACCCTCTTTCTGGATCCGGGGGATGAACTCATCTCCACCCGCATAATCCGCGCCTGCTGCCAGAGCCTCGTCAACCTTCGTGCCCTTGGCGAACACCAGAATCTTCACGCTCTTTCCGGTGCCGTGCGGAAGCACCACCGCTCCGCGAATCTGCTGATCCGCATGCCGTCCGTCGCACCCTGTGCGAAGGTGAACCTCGATGGTCTCGTCAAACTTAGCGGTCGCATTCTCTTTTACGATGCGAATCGCATCTTCCGTGTCATACTGAACTGCCCTGTCGACCTTCTTGGAACAGTCGACATATCTTTTTCCTCTTTTCATGAAATAAACCTCCTGTGGTAAAACGGGAGAGGCCCCTCCCACTCTAATATAATAATATTAAAAATTACTCTGCTACGGTAACACCCATGCTCTTTGCGGTTCCCTCGATCATGCTCATGGCCGCCTCTAAAGAACCCGCATTCAGATCGGGCATCTTCAGCTCTGCGATCTCCTGAATCTGCGCCTTCGTGATCGACGCCACCTTTGTCTTAATCGGTGTGCCGGATCCGGACTTGATGACGCATGCCTTCTTGATCAGAACCGCTGCCGGCGGAGTCTTGGTGATGAAGCTGAAGCTTCTGTCCGCATACACGGTGATCACAACCGGAATGATCAGATCTCCCTGATCCGCTGTCCGGGCGTTAAACTGCTTGGTAAACTCGACGATATTTACACCGTGCTGTCCAAGCGCAGGTCCGACCGGCGGAGCAGGTGTTGCTTTTCCGGCAGGAATCTGTAATTTGATATAACCTGTTACTTTCTTTGCCATTTG
Source organism: Clostridiales bacterium (assembly GCA_021205085.1). Lineage (GTDB taxonomy): Bacteria > Bacillota > Clostridia > Lachnospirales > Lachnospiraceae > Eubacterium_I. The sequence goes on from JAJPYF010000051.1 coordinate 14,359, forward strand.
AAATGCCTCCTTTATACTATAACCGCTCCTTTACAAACGGTTACTGTTTCTGTATCTCTGCAAAACTTATCTCAACCGGCGTCTCACGGCCGAAGAGCTCAACATTGATCGTCACGGTCTGTTTCTTCTCATTCAGCGACCGGATCACACCGACCGTATCCTTCCAGACACCGCTGATGACGGATACCATATCGCCAACCCCGAAATCGTAGACATAATTCTCCGGCTGAATCCCCAGCGGTCTCATCTCATTCTCCGTCAGGGGCACCGGCTTGGATCCCGGACCGACAAATCCGGTCACGCCTCTGGTATTCCGGACGACATACCAGGTGTCGTCGTTCATAAACATATTAATGAGCACATATCCGGGGAACAGTTTTTTCTGAACCTGTTTTCGGGCTCCGTTTTTGATCTCAACCACTTCCTCCATCGGAATGCGGACTTCAAGAATCTGCTCCTCCAGATGACGGTTCTCAATGGTTTTCTCAATGTCAGCCTTTACCTTATTCTCATAACCGGAATAAGTGTGAACCACATACCAGTTCGCCTCTGCCATACACTCACCCTTGCCTTCCTTATAGATTTACCAGGAAATCGATCCCATACTGAATTCCCATATCCAGAACAGCAATAATGGCACCCACAATAACGGAGACAATAATGACTGCGATCGTCTGTCTTACAAGAGACTGTCTGTCCGGCCACTTGATCTTGCGGAACTCTGCCTGAAGACCCTTAAACCAACTTCCTCTGGAAGTCTCGCTCTTTTTGATCTCTCCCATTTCTTACTCCTTTAGCTGTGCCGAAATTACCTGGTTTCTTTGTGCAAGGTATGCTTTCTGCAGAATTTGCAATACTTGTTCACTTCCATCCGCTCGGGATGAGCCTTTTTATCCTTCGTCAGATTGTAATTACGCTGCTTGCACTCTGTGCATGCGAGGGTTATCTTGATGCGCACAACTTCCACCTCCAATTATATTTTTGCACTTACCCGTTTTCATTTTTAGGCATAAAAAAAAGACCTGTTTCCAACGTCAGTTTACTATAACATAGAAGCAGGTCTTCGTCAACTGTTTTTTCATTTTTTCGCGCACTGTTTTCCAGCGATTTCTTCCAGCCACCCGGCCAGTTCCTCATAGACGACCGCGCGGTCTGTCTCGTTCAGAATCTCGTGGCGGTCATTTTCATAGAGTTTCATCCGCACATCCTGCATGTTTGCCTTCTGATAGGTTTGAAACGCCTGCCGGACACCCTTGCCGTTTGCACCGACCGGGTCACAGGCTCCGGACACCAGAAAAAGCGGAAGCGTCCGGGGGATCTGCCGGATCCGGGCGGAATTCTGCGCTTTTTGGATGGACAGAAACATGTGGTAGTATCCGTTGAGCGTAAAGCGAAAGCTGCAAAGAGGGTCATCCTCATAGCTGTTGATGATCGCCTCGTCCTTTGTCAGCCATTCCATGGATGTGCGAGCCGGTTCAAATTGCTTGTTGTTGGAGCCGAGCGCCAGAAAATCCACAAGCTTGCTGCGATAGTGCCATCCGCGGAAGACGGCGGTCAGACGGCAGAGCATTTTCCCGAGCCGCAGGACAATACCGGGCTGGGAACCGGTGCCCATGATGATCGCACCGGCCAGGCCGTTTCCGTAATCCTGAATGTATTGCCGTGTCAGAAAAGATCCCATGCTGTGTCCCATAATAAAATAGGGAAGATCCGGATATTTTTTCTGTGTGTTTTCACGCAGGGTATGGATATCCCCGATGCCGCAGGCATTCCCGTCCGGTTGGTGGAAGTAGCCGAGCCGGCTTTTGTCTGTCACGGAAACGCCGTGACCCAGATGATCGTTCCCTGTTACATAGAAGCCCCGTTTACACAGATATTCCGCGAAATCACTATACCGGTCAACATACTCCATCATGCCGTGGCAGATCTGAAGGACCGCCTTAACATCCCCGTCCGGTTCCCATGCGATGGCATGAATCTGCGTTTCCCTGTCCTTTGAAGGATATGTAAACTCTTTTTTCATCCGGATTTCCTCCTTATTCAGCGTGTCAGAATGCTGGATAAAAACTGCCGCGTCCGCTCCTGTGAGGGATGGTCGAAGACCTGCTTCGGATCGCCCTGTTCCAGAATCACGCCGTTGTCCACGAAAATGATCTGGTTCGCAACATCTCTCGCAAAGGTCATCTCATGAGTGACAATGATCATGGTTGTCTTTTTTTCCGCCAGCTCGCGGATGACCTTCAGGACCTCTCCGGTCAGCTCCGGATCCAGAGCCGAGGTGGGTTCATCGAAACAGAGGATATCCGGCCGGAGCGCAAGCGCTCTCGCGATGGCTACCCGCTGGCATTGTCCGCCGGAGAGCTGGTGGGGATAGTTGTTCATCCGGTCAGACAAGCCCATCTGTTTTAACAGCCCCTCAGCCTGTGCTTCGATCTCGTCGTGAATTTCTTTCTTCCTTGCTTTGTAATCCGGCTGTTCCTTTGCCTGCAGCTCCCTTGCCAGCATGACGTTCCCCAGCGCCGTATACCGGGGAAAGAGGTTGAAGGACTGGAAGACCAGCCCGAAATGCAGGCGGTTCTTCCGGATTTCGGAGTCCTTTTTTGTGGCCGCGTCATCGCCGTCAAACAATACCTGTCCCTTGACACGGATAATACCCTTGTTCGGTTTTTCCAGAAAATTGAGGCAGCGCAAAAGCGTCGTTTTTCCGCTGCCGGAGGAGCCGATGACGGAGAGAACCTGACTTTCCTCCAGAGAGAAGCTGATATCCTTCAGCACCTCTGTCTGTCCGAATGACTTGACCAGATGTTCCACTTCTAAGATTGCCATGATATCCTCCCCTCTTTATTGGAAAAATTCCAGCTTCTTTTCGAGACGCCCCAGAGCCACTGTCAGGATGCCGTTGAAGACCAGATAGTAGACGGCAGTGAAGAACAACGGCCAGATGACGCCGGAAATGCCCTGCGAGCCCTTCATAAATGACTGACCGGCCCAGATGATTTCCTGCAGCGCAATGATGCGCGCGAGGGAAGTGTCCTTTACCAGAGTCAGGATTTCGTTGGACATGGGCGGCACAATCCGCTTGATCATCTGCAGCAGGGTAACCTTGAAAAAAATCTGCCGCCGGGTCATGCCGAGAACGAGTCCGGCTTCCTCCTGCCCGACAGGAACGCCCTGAATGCCGCCGCGATAGATCTCGGAGAAATAGCAGGCGTAATTGATGATAAAAGCGACCGATGCCGCAAGAAAACGCCCGGTCTCTCCGCCGCCCCAGATGGCGTTGTTCAGAACAAGTCCCGGAAAATAGTAGATGATCAGCAGCTGGATCATCAGCGGCGTTCCGCGGACAATCCAAACCACGGTCTTTGCAAAACTGCTCAGCGGTTTGAAGCGGGACATAGATCCGAAGGAAATGACGAGCCCGAGGGGAATCGCTCCCACTAGCGTCACAAGAAACAATTTCAGGGTCTGTAGGAAACCGACGTTCAGTGAATGGATGACAATCGGCAGTTGTTCGAAAAAGGTCATATGTATCTCTCCCTGCAAGGAATAAAGAAAGGGAGTGAGATACACTCACTCCCTTTCCGCTGTATCTTATTGTGCGATAATGCTGTTTTCAATGCCGTATATAGTGGCAATTTCTGTCATGGTGCCGTCCGCATAACTCTCAGCGAAGAAATCATTTAAGAGAGTGACCAGATCAGAACCCTGGCGGAATCCGACGCCGTACTCCTCATCGACCAGAACAACGCCGGTGGTGAGATCCGCATAGCTGGTGCCCTCGCCGACCATGGCTTCTGCCATCAGAAGGTCGATGATTGCGGCATTCGAAGTCCCGGCAGCCACTTCCATCAGTGCATCAGCCTGAGAACCGACGGAGGTATAGGCCAGTCCGTTGTCTTCCGCAGCCGCTTCGCCGGCGCTTCCGGCTTCCACAGCGAACGTAAGGTCAGCCAGACTGTCCACATCCGCGTACTGATCCGCAACATCCGCGGAGAGAACGACAACCTGAGAATTGCTGCTGTATGCGTTGCTGCAATCCATCGCGCTGGTAACCTCATCGGTCAGCGTCATGCCGTTCCACACGCAGTCAATGGTCTTGCCGTCCAGCTCAAGAATCTTGTTATCCCAGTCGATCTCCACAAACTCAACCTCAACGCCGAGGCTCTCTGCGAAAGCAGTGGCCATATCCGCGTCAAAACCGATCCAGTTGCCGTCTGCGTCCAGATAATCCATGGGCTCAAAATCGGTGATGCCGACAACCAGCGTGCCCTTTTCCTGTATGTAGGCGAGATCGCTGTCCGCATCGGCTGTCTCCTCTGTCTCAGTCTCAGCGGAGGTGTCCTCTGCCGATTCGGTCTCAGCGGAAGTGACCTCAGTGGTATCTGTAGTGTCTGTTGTGGTGTCGCTGCTGCCGCACGCGGTCATGGAGAATGCGAGACCGGCGGTAAGCGCAAGTGCAAGTAATTTTTTCATGTTTCTTTCCTCTTTTCCTTTTTATTCTTCGAATCACAGTTCCTCAACGCGGTTTCACCGCGAATCGCAACTGCGATAGTAGCATATTAGCAATTTACCAGAGTAAAGTCAAGGACAAAATAGTGTACATGACAAACGGGCGGGTCTTACAGGTTCAACCCGGTTGCCTCATCGCGGCCGAGAACAATGTTCAGACACTGGATCGCCGCGCCGGATGCCCCTTTGCCGAGATTGTCAAAACGGGAAGATAAAAGCACGCGTTCCTCGTTCCCGGTGACAAAGATTTCGATTCCGTCCCATCCGGAGCAGTTATTGCTGCCCAGGAAATTTCTGCTCTCGGCCTCCGCACCCAGCGGCATGACCCGGACAAACGGTTCGCCGGCAAAGTGTTCGGCAAACACGGCATGGATTGACTCCGGCGTCTGGTTCCCGTTTAATAATTTTGTATACAACGGAACGGAGACCAGCATCCCGCTATAGTAATCCGCCACGATGGGAGAGAACAGCGGTTCCCGGATAAGTCCGGTCACGGCCTTCATCTCCTTTAGGTGCTTGTGCATCTGGGAAAGCCCGTACTGCCGGGGAGACAACAGCTCGCTGCTGCGGGAATCTCCCTCATACTCTGCGATCATTTTCTTCCCGCCGCCGCTGTAGCCGGTCAGGGAAAAGCCGGAAACCGGATAATCGGCCGGCAGAATGCCGTTTGCAATCATCGGATATACCAGTGTGATAAAACCGGTGGCATGGCAGCCGGGAACAGCGATGCGTTTCCCGTTCCGGATGGCTGCACGGTGTGCGGGCGAAAGCTCCGGGTATCCGTAGGCCCAGCCGGGCTCTGTACGGTGCGCGGTGGATGTGTCGATGAGAATCACGTCCTCGTCTGCCGCCAACGATACGGCCTCCCGTGCCGCCGCATCCGGCAGGCAGAGAAATGTGACATCCGAATCATGGATGAATTGTTTGACCACCGCCGGGTTCTTTCGTGATTTCGAAGGAATTTTCAGCAGTTCGATATCATCTCTCTTTTCAAAACGCTCAAAAATGCGCAGCCCGGTTGTTCCCTCACTGCCGTCGATAAATATTTTTTTCATTGCGATACCACCTCGTAGTTTGCATGATTTGTTTTTCATATCGAAAAATTTCCTACGCATCATAACACAAAAAACAGGAGCTTGCAATGGCTCCCGCTTTTAAGAATACAGCTCAAAGGACAAAAGAGATGTAAAATTCAGGGATGACATTTTCCGTACATGGAGATATAATGGCTAAGGCGATGAAAGGACATGATACTACGGATTGCTCCGCGTCGTGTCCTTTGTACCATGTTATATATTAGGAAGAAATGCCGCTATGCAGGAGACAAACAATGGAATACTGGGATATTTATGACAAAAATAAAAATAAGACAGGGCGAACCATGAAGCGCAACGACTGGAACCTTGCGGATGATGAATATCATCTGACCGTGCTCGGCGTGGTGGTCCGGCCGGATGGAAAATTCCTGATCACGAAGCGCGTGATGACCAAGTCATGGGCAGCCGGATGGTGGGAAGTCCCCGGCGGCGGTGTCAAGGCGGGCGAAGCATCCCGCGAGGCAGTCAACCGGGAAGTACTGGAGGAAACCGGGCTGGATGTCTCCGACTGTGAGGATGGTTACCTTTTTACTTATCACAGAGAAAATCCCGGCGAGGGAGACAATTATTTTGTAGACGTCTATCGCTTTGTCCTGGATTTTGAAGAGTCAGATGTACACTGTCAGGAGTCGGAAACGGATGGTTTTATGCTGGCTGATATCGACCGGATCCGGGAATTTGCCGCGCAGGGCATTTTCCTGCATTATGACAGCATCCGCAGGGCGTTTGAGCTGTAGTCTGACAGTTCATCCGCCCAGATGCATCGTATTGATCAGCAGGATCCAGCTCAGTCCGTAATAGACCACCACGGCCACCAGATCATTTACTGTCGTGATCAGCGGGCCGGACGCGGCAGCCGGATCCACATGAATCTGCTTGAAAAACAGGGGGATCACCGTGCCGACCGTGCTGGAGACCAGCATGGCGATGACCAGTGAGATCCCGATACAGCCGGACACCGCAAGGGCAAATGCCGGTGTCTGGTGTTTAAAGAAGATAATAAACAGTGTTACAACAACAGATGATGCCCCGCCGAGAATCAATCCGTTGCACAATCCGACACGGGACTCCTTGAACACCAGTCCCACCTTTTGCTTCGAACTCAAAGTCTCATCCATCAGAACACGTATCGTGACCGCCAGAGACTGCGTTCCTACATTTCCGGACATATCCAGAATCAGTGACTGAAACGCCATGATCAGGGTCAGCTGGGCAACCACCTGCTCAAACGCGCTGACGACAGCGGAGACAATCAGGCCGAGAAAAAGCAGCGTCACCAGCCATGGGAGGCGCTTTTTCATGCTCTCCAACAGCGTCTCGGTCAGATCCTCCTCCTCAGTCAGACCGGCGAAACGCGCATAGTCCTCACCCATCTCCTCATCGACAACCTCGATCAGGTTCTGGGAAGTGATGACTCCGAGGATACGGTTATCATTATCAAGGACAGGGATGGAATCCTCCGAGTAATCCTTCAGCTCTTCAATACAGTCGTCGATATTTTCATGTGCATAGACATAGGGAAACGACGTGGCGATCAAATCCTCCAGATCAGTATTCTGGCGGGCAATGATCAATTCGCGCAGATCAATCGTCCCGTAAAATGTATCCGTCTCATCTACAACAAAAATCGTGGTGACATTCGTGTTATCCGCCGCCTGGCTGATCAGCTCGCGCATGGCCTTTTTGACCGTGAGATTTCGCTGAATCAGAATGTAATCCGTGGACATCCTGCTTCCGATCTCGTCCTCGTCAAAAGAGGCAACCAGTTCGACATCCCGCTTGGACTCCTCGTCCATCAGGCTCATGACCAGGTCGCGCTTGCCCTCGGGAAACTCATCCAGCAGCCCGGCGGCATCATCCGACTCCATCTCAGAGATAACCGATGCAGCCTTGACGATATCCAGCTCATTCAGGTAGACAATGGCCTCTTCCTCGTCCATGTGCTCCAGAACATCCGAGAGGGTATCCAGATGGAGGAGATTGAACAGCTTCTTGCGCTCCTGCGCGGTGAGCTGCGGGATGGCGTCGGCAATATCGTTCTCATGGTAATCTGCAAGCTGATCCCGGAGGATCTTCGGTGATCGGTTGCTTCGGATGATGGCCACGATCTCCTGTTCATAATCGGGCCTGTTCGTCATGTCTTTGTCCGGAAGAATTTCATATTCGTTCTTCATGATCGATCACCTCCGTCATCTGGAATTGTATACGACTACATTTCCAGTATAGACTTTTTGGAGGATACTTTCAAGAAAATTTCATGTAAAGAAATTGCCCGCCTGGCCTTTGAATATCTTCTATCTATTCACTGTAATATAATTGCTTTGAACTTTTCGGCTTGTCTGGTATACTCATTTTAATTTTTCCTGCCCGCACAAGCGGCATCACATAAGACTGAATCGCATAAGTTGCGGAAGATAACCCTAAATATTCACATATTTCCTTTCTTGTTCTCGGTGTCTTGCAGAATGTAATAATCTGCTTGGAATCTTCCACAGGCTCTTTGTTCGGGGCGAACCCCCTCTCCGCTTTATAGAATTTAACGATAAAGCTTCCCCTTTCGTCAAAAAACTCTGCCGGTTTTAAACCGTAATTTTTCATTTCTCTCTGAATTGTCGGTATACCGGAATAACGATTCTCGGTAATATCCAGCATTTCTAATCCCAAGGCCAGCACAGGGTTTCTTGTGTCCGGCTGAACCTTTCCCAACTGATCCACCCGGATACGGCCATAAATACCTCCCGGATTTCGAATTTCCATACGATCTTCGTACATAACTATCTGAACAGGCATCCCTTCCGTGTGAATACTGTAATCCCGATGAACTAACGCATTCAAAATCGCTTCACGAACAGCAGGAATCGGGTATTCCGTTCTATCTTCCCGAGAGCCCGTATAAGGATTCACAATCGTTTTTCGTTTCATGTTCTTATTGACAAACCGAATTGCCTCGTTTAACAGGGCAGGAATATTGCCCTCAATCCGCTGGTTGTCCAGGAAACGCTCTCCCTTCTCGCCGATTTCACCAATTTCTGTCCCCGGAACAACAATTGCCGTAATACATAATTGTGGGAAATATGCCTGCGGATATAAGCCAAATAACAGGACTGCGCTGATCGTCATATTCTGATCTCTCGTAATACTCATCAACTCGCAAATATCCTCATCCGACAGAACTGCAAGATTTGGTTTTCCAGCTTTCAATTTTACAAGATATTGATTTAACAGCATATGATCCACTGCACTCATTGTCGCCCGTGGCACCTCACGAATATCATCCTGATATTTTTTCCGATATGCCTCATAACTGTAAATCTCATACTCCGTCATCGGCTCATCACTGTCACCAACGCGGACATATGATCCTTTCAGTCTGCCTTTGCCCCTATAATAACATGGTCTGTCCGTCAGATCGATTCCCGGAATCTCCGCAGCCACAAAAAATTTCTCATCTTTTTCCACAACTGTAATTAATGGTCTGACAACCGGCTCCATTTGCAGACACTGTTCATTGATTTTTTTCTGGATGTCCTGCGGATCATAAACACCTGTTTCCTCGTAATCAAGCTCTTCATCAATACCAAAGACAATCAAGCCTCCCTCATCTTGATTTGAAAACCCGGATATCGTATCATATAAACGCTTTGGACATCCCATTCTTGCACTTTTTACTTCCAGCGTTTGAGATTCGCATTTCATTTCCTGTATAAATT
>JAJPYF010000037.1 GCA_021205085.1 Clostridiales bacterium
GACTCAATCTCCTCCAGCGGCATCCCGAGCGCAACGGAAAGCTCCCCGTAGAGCTCATGCTCTGCCGCCTTCATATAGCGCTCATCCAGTGCGGTCGTCTTTTTCCCCGCCGCCTGACGCTCCTGCCTGCGGGAATACAATGCCTTGATCACACTGACCCACACGCGCACATTACAGGTCTTCATCGCCTCTTTGTAGCTGACCTCCCTGCGCTTCTCATCCGGGACATCCAGCTCCTCAATCGAAGGGATCTCGTCGATCAGCTGCTGCGCCTCTTCCCTCGACATCACCGGCCGCAGCACCGTCCGGGTGCTGTCAATCGGCAGATAAACCGTCCCTTTGTTGCTGTGGACCTGACGCATGATATAGTAGAGGCGGTCTCTGTCTACGCCGGGGATGTCGATCTGCGAGATATCCTCGATCTGACACACACCCTTACTGCCATATACAACGTATTCTCCTTTCTCAAACATACTCTCACCTCTCCGATCAAATGCACCCGTATTTATGTATATTATAGCACATCTTCGAAGAAATGTCAGTAAAAAAATCAAGTTGTCTGTCTATTGCACGGTTTGACCGAGCGAATCGGAATGTCTGCAAACAGGGAGGGACGCGCTCCTCTGCCTGCTCCGGCATGTGAGATCTGCAGCTCCAGTCCGTCTGTGTCGATCTCTATGTATTTGGAAATCGCCTGTATCATATCGGTCCGGATCAGCTCCAGCATATCCGGCGAGCAGTTTGCCCTGTCTGCCACGAGAAGGAGCTTCAGCCTGTCCTTTGCCAGGTCGCCGGAAGATTTTTTACGAAAAAAATTTATCGTCCTCACTGCTTCCCCCTCCTAATTTTTATGCCGCCGTTTCCGGAGTCTTCCGAACAATCCCTTTTTTTCCTCCAAATCCAGAAATTCCACCTCTTCCCCGAGGAGACGTCTGCTGATATTGGCATAGGCCTGTCCTGCCAGACAGTCCGCCCCCACCAGCGGCTCGCCGCGGTTTGTGGAGACAACGATATTCTCATCATCCGGCACCGCGCCGATCAGCGGTGTTCCCAGAATCTCACAGACATCCTCCACTGACATCATGTCGCCCCGCCGCACCAGTTCCATCCGCAGACGGTTGACGATGAGGTCGACCTGCCGGATCCCGTTTGTCTCCAGCAGCCCGATGATACGGTCGGCATCGCGGATCGCGGAGACCTCAGGCGTCGTCACCACGATAGCGCGGTCCGCGCCTGCAATGGCATTCTGAAATCCCTGCTCAATTCCCGCCGGACAATCCAGCAGGATATAATCAAACTCTTCTCTCAATTCATCGGTCAGCTTTTTCATCTGCTCCGGTGTAACCGAGGACTTATCTCTGGTCTGGGCCGACGGGAGCAGATACAGGTCCGGATACTTCCTGTCCCGAATCAATGCCTGCCGGATCCGGCAATTCCCCTCCACAACGTCAACAAGGTTGTAGACAATCCGGTTCTCCAGACCCATGACCACATCCAGATTGCGCAGACCGATATCGGTGTCGATCATGACAACCTTTTTCTGCATCTGTGCCATGCCTGTCCCGAGGTTCGCCGTGGTCGTCGTCTTTCCGACACCGCCTTTGCCGGAGGTAATTACGATTACTTCACCCATGTTCTACTGTCCTCCAAGAAATAATAATCATTCCAGAATTCCCTTCGTGATCGGCTCGATACAGATATCCCCGCCTTTCACCACCGCAATCTGCGGCTCTGCAGCGACCGGGGCTTTCTCCCTGCGGCGAAGCTTCCGGTGCGCTGCCTTTTTCTCCGGAATCTTCACGGTGACGCTGCCGATCGTAAGCTGTTCCGGGTTCATCTCAAGCGCGGCGACAAAGCAGTTTGCGTTCCCCGCGGCGCCGGCGTAGGCGTTGCCCTGCAAATTCCCCAGAACAATAATATTCCCCTGTGAGATGATTCTGGCTCCTCTCTCGACATCTCCGACGATCACGATGCTGGACACATTCTCCAGAACCTGACCGGAGCGGAGGCTGCCGCGGTAAAACTCGCCCTCTTTTCCTGCAATCGACTCATAGTATGTATCGATCTGTTCCTTAAAGCGATCCGCGTGCGTCTGTTCGCTGTCCACAATGCAGATAACCGTGATCTGTGTGTGGGATGTGATCGCCTCTATCAGCCGGTAGCTCTCCTCCGCCGTCAGCTCCCGCCCTTCAAACGAAACCGCCAGCTTCGCATCCTTAAAAAACTTTGCCGAGTCCTCAAACTTCTCAATAACTGCCGAGAGCAAATCCTCAAAGGGCATGTCCGCATCCAGAAAAAGCTGAATCCCGTATTTATTGCTTTTGATGATTACTGCCTGTGACATATTTTCCTCCTGCATCTGCGTCAAACGATTATACTGCTTTTCATTATAACCGTTCCGGATAAATATGCAAAGTTTTTCTCCCTCTTGCGTTTTTCTAAATAAACACTATAATAAAGTGTTGGAATCGGAAAAAAGCGCAAAAAAGCGCGATAACCGGCGGATATTTCCCGCCCCGTTCCCCGAAAAAAGAGACCGGAAAGGAAGTTTTGGATATGGAAACAGCAAAGGAAAGCTTTTTTATAAAAGACAAATCCTTCTATAAGACCCTGTTTCGCATGCTCGTGATCGTCGCGCTGCAGAACATTGTGGCATACAGCGTCAACATGGCGGACAACATCATGCTGGGCAGCTACAGTCAGGAAGCGCTCTCCGGCGCCGCAACCGTCAACCAGATCTTTTTTATGGTTCAGCAGTTTGCACTCTCCATCGGCAACGCACTGGTCGCCCTCGCCGCCCAGTACTGGGGGCAGAAGCGTACCGCACCGATCCGCACTCTGACCGGCATCTCCTTAAAGCTGGGGCTTTGCGTCAGCGCCGCCATCCTCGTCATCTGCGGATGTTTCCCGGAGCTGGTGCTGCGAATTTTCACCAACTCACCGGAGATCATCGCGGAGGGCAAATCCTACCTGCTGCTGGTCATGTGGTCATTTGCGCTTTATATTATCACGAATGTGCTGATGGCCGCACTTCGCGCGGTGGAGACCGTCAATATTTCCTTTTATATATCGGTAGTGTCCCTGATCGTCAATGTGGGAATTAACTATGCTCTGATTTTCGGCAAATTCGGCCTGCCGGAAATGGGCATCCGCGGCGCCGCTGTCGGCACGCTGGTCGCGCGGGCGCTGGAACTGGCCATCGTTGTGATCTACATCGCAAAGTTCGACAAAAAGCTCTGCCTCTTCCAGCGAGATATGTGGCACTACAACCGTGAACTGAAACAGGATTACACAAAGGTATATCTGCCGATCATGTGCGCGCAGGTGCTCTGGGGCGTGTCCGTCCCGATGCAGACCGCCATCCTCGGACACCTCTCCGCGGACGCCATCGCAGCGAACTCCGTCGCCACAACATTTTATCAGTATCTGAAGGTGATTGTTATCGCCATGTCGTCGACATCCGCTGTCATGATCGGACACGCCATTGGTCAGGGTGAATTGAAACACATACGTGCAGCAGGACGAACGCTCTCCATCATAGATGTATCAATCGGCATCGTTCTCGGGCTGGCACTCATCGCGCTGCACAAGCCGCTGCTTTCCCTCTACAGCCTGAATGATAATGCCACGGTCATGGCGCTCAACCTTATCGTCGTCATGGGCTTTATCATGATGGGCATGTCCTATCAGATGCCTGTCAGTATGGGAATCATACAGGGCGGCGGAGACACCACCTTCACCATGAAGATGAACATGATCAGCACCTGGTGCATCGTCATGCCGCTCTCCTTCATGGCTGCGTTCTGGTGGAAATGGCCGGTAGTGCTGGTGGTCATCGTCATCCAGTCCGACCAGATCTTTAAATGTCTGCCGGTATTTCTGCACTTCCGGAAATACAAGTGGATGAAAAAACTGACGCGGGAAGAAAACGCCGGGTAAAAAAGCCGGAAAACGTTTCATATATCTGAGTCGATAAAAGGGTACCTGATATCTCAGGTACCCTTTCATAAATCCATATCGTCTGAATGGAGCATACGGGACTCGAACCCGTGGCCTCCACACTGCCAGTGTGGCGCGCTCCCAGCTGCGCTAATGCCCCGTGCATCCTACTATACCATAATTTACAGAAATGTCAAAGAAATTTTTTCTGACTATGAATATTTTTGCAGGATGACAATAACAGGAGATCCAAAATCAGATCGCCATTTTGTAAATCTCTTCCATATCGTTTCTGTATAGCCGCTTCGCGGATCCGATGCTCCCGCCGGTCGCCTTCTCGCATCTGCGCGCCATCTCCGCAATCTGCTCCGCAGACGGGTGAATCCCCAGCTCCGTCATATTTACCGGCATACCGATGCTGTGATAGAAATCCTCCATCGCCTCGATTCCCTTCAGGGCGATCTCTTCTTTCGTGCCGACAGCCTCCACACCCATGACATTCTCCGCATAGCGAACGAAGCGGTCCAGATCCTCTTTGTAGACATACCGCGCCCAGCTGGGCCAGATGGCCGCGAGACCCGCGCCGTGCGTCACATCAAACATCCCGCCCATCTCATGCTCCAGCATATGGGAAGCAAAATCCCCGCCGTCATTTCCGCATCCGGTCAGGCCGTTGTGCGCGAGGGAGCTTGCCCACATGATCTCGGCTCTCGCCTCGTAGTTCGCGGGGTCATGATGAAGGATCTTTGCATTGGCAATCACCGTCCGAAGCAGGCCCTCCGCAAGACTGTCCGTGATCTCCATATTGCCGCCTTGCGTGAAATAGCGCTCCATGGTGTGCATCATGATATCCGTGCAGCCGCTCTCCGTCTGGTAATCCGGCAGCGTCACCGTCAGCTCCGGATTACTGACGGCAAGCTTCGGTCAGGCCAGATAGTCAACATACGCTCTCATGTCATTCGTATCCGCCTTCGTGATCACCGAGCTGTTGCTCATCTCACTCCCGGCTGCCGCGATGGTGAGCACGGATGCGACCGGGAAGCATGCCTTTGCCTTCCGCGTGTGCTCATACAGTTCCCACACATCATATTCGGGCTCCGCCAGCCCGTAGGCGATCGCCTTGCAGGAATCGATGACGGATCCGCCGCCGACGGCAAGAATAAAATCGACATTTTCCTTTTTGCAAAGCTCGATTCCCTCATATACCTTTGCAAGATGCGGGTTGGGCACAACGCCGCCGAGCTCCAAACAGCCGATGCCACTCTCCTGAAGCGATTTTTGGATCCGGTCCAACAGTCCGCTGCGCACCACCGAACCGCCGCCGTAGTGAAGGAGAACCTTCGAGCCGCCGTACTTCCGGACAAGCTCTCCCGTCCTGTTCTCCGTGCCCTTGCCGAATACCACCTCTGTCGGTGTGTAGTAGTCAAAATTAAACATATGTAGACCTCCTTCCTTGCCAGTAAAAGGCAGGTGTCTCTCTCATAACACGCTGCCCTATGTTTATCAAATAAAGAAAAGTATGCTTTTATGGTTAGATACTAGCATACTTTTCTGCGGTTTGCAATTGATTTCATTTTCGTTTTGGGTCTTTTATGATTCAGTTTTCACCGACTTTTATCATCTGTTATATTTCCGTTTTCTGTTGTAAGCAACTGCACCAATCACACCGGCTCCAGATACAGACAGCAGGGCAAGCCACAATGCAACAGGACTGTTGTCCCCGGTC
>JAJPYF010000040.1 GCA_021205085.1 Clostridiales bacterium
CCTGACGGGGCTGTAAAAACAGCCCTCTTTCCTATTATCGCGAATATCTTTGATAAGTCATTTAAAAATGATTTATTTTATGCAAAAAGTCATTTAAAAATGATTTATTCTTGACCTCTATCGAATCACATACTATAATGATGCTTAGAACAGCACAAAGACAGAATACTTTCGAATACGAGGTGCACAGTATGGAACGAATTATCACCAACAAATTACTGGCATGGAAAAATACACAGAAAAACCGCCTTCCACTGGTGCTCTATGGCGCGAGGCAGGTTGGGAAGACCTATACTCTTCTTCATTTCGGTAGGGAGTATTATAAAAATACAGTCTATGTGAACTTTGAACGAATGCCTGTCATCTCTGAGTTTTTCGGCGGGGATCTGAACCCGGGCCGCATTATACGTTTTTTAGAGGAATACTTTTCGGATACCATCATTCCGGGACAGACTTTGCTGATTTTTGATGAGATACAATCCTGCGAGAGAGCATTGACTTCTCTGAAGTATTTTGCAGAGGAGGCGCCCGAATATCATGTGGCGGCAGCAGGAAGCCTTCTGGGTGTAGCAATACACAGAGAACAGTATTCTTTTCCGGTGGGGAAAGTCCTTTTAAAAACGATGTACCCTCTCCGGTTTGACGAGTTTTTGGTTGCCACAGGAAACAGTCATTTTGTGTCACTCATCCGGGAACATTTTGAAACCATGCGCGAAATGCCGGATCAGACACACAAAGAACTGATGCAATGGCTCAGGAGGTATCTTTTTGTGGGCGGAATGCCGGCGGCTGTGAAAAAATATCTGGAGGAAGATTCTCTGATTAACATTCCGGAACTACAGACCATGATTCTGAGCGCGTACACTGCTGACATGGCAAAATATTCCACCGCCAGCGAATGCACAAAGATACAAAATGCTTTCCGGTCTCTCCCTGCACAACTCGCGAAGAACAATAAAAAATTTCAATATAAACTGATTCGCAAGGGAGCTACAGCCGGTCTGTTTGGAGAATCTATATCCTGGCTGGTAATGTCCGGCATTGTCCTGGAATGTAACCGTGTTACCCGAGGCGAAGTACCGCTTGCCGTCACACAGGATTTATCCTCTTTCAAATTATACATGTCTGACGTTGGCCTTCTCTCAGCTGCCTCAGGTATTATGCCGGAAAACATAATTCGCCAGGAATTATCAGATGTTTTTAAAGGCGCACTGGCAGAAAATTATGTTGCACAGACACTTGCCGCGTGCGGTCATAAACTTTTTTACTGGACTTCCGATTCTCCGGCAGCCGAAGTTGATTTTCTTCTGCAAAAAGAAGGGCGCGTAATTCCGGCAGAAGTAAAATATGATGTAAATGTCCACGCAAAAAGTATGCGCCATTTTTCTAACATGTACCATCCGGCGCAAATGATCCGGATATCCGCTCGGAATTTCGGACAGGATGAACATGGTATGCGGTCTATTCCATTATATGCAGCCTTCTGTATCTAGTGGACCGTATTGTATAAAGAATTTTTCAGTTTGTGAAGGCGCTTTTTTAATTTCTCCTGTTTCCACCGCCAAATATAAGGATCAAACGCAAAAGCTGCAGGATCATGGAAGCCGCACTCGCAACGTATGTCATAGCGGCTGCGCGGAGGACTTTCTGTGTATCATGGATTTCCCGGCCTCCGAGGATCCCGCTCTTTTCCAGTTCGCCCAATGCCCGGTGTGATGCGTTAAATTCCACAGGAAGCGTTACAAGCTGGATGAGAACTTCCAACGAAAAAAGCAGGATGCCAATCTGGCACAGGACGCTTCCGGCACCGCCAAAAATCAGCCCGATGATCAGCACCGGCCACGCGAGGCGGGAGCCAAAGTTTGCAGCCGGGACAAAAGCACTGCGGATCCGCAATGGCGCGTATCCGACATCATGCTGGATCGCATGTCCGCACTCGTGGGCAGCGACACCGATGGCAGCGACGGATGTGCTGTTGTATACGCTGTCAGACAACGCCAGCGTCTTTTTGCGCGGATCGTAATGATCTGTTAAGTTTCCCCGGATGTGCGTAATCTGGACATCATAAATTCCTGCGTTATTCAATATCCTTTGGGCAGCCTGCGCACCGGTCATCCCCGAAAAGCTCCGCACCCTGGAGAACTTCCGGAAAGTACGGTTCATTCTTGCAGATGCGATCAGGCAGATGACTGCACCGATAATCAGCAGGAGGTATGTCCAATAATATCCGTAACTGTAATAGCCATAATTATAATACATTTCATCACTTCTTTCTGAAAAATCATTTTTTCATTTGTTTTCATTGTATAGTATTTTCCCCAAAAATCAAGCATATATCTTTCCATAGCCTGTACTTGTCTGCCATTCCGAAATATGCTATAATCCAAAAATGTCGGGTTAACCCGAAAATGTGAGTTACGGAGGATCAGGCGAAATGGATTGCCGGGATCAGAATATAGATTACGATGAGATTGATATCACGCTCCCCGCACCGGAGGAGGAGCCGTACCGCCAGTATCATTATATCGCAAAGGCCCGTGGTTATCTGCGCCGGATGGAGAGCGAGGCCGGTCGGAAGCTGACCTTTTGCGTTCAGACCTTCGGCTGTCAGATGAACGCGCGGGACTCCGAGAAGCTTTGCGGCATTCTGCGTGCTATCGGCTACGCGGAGCAGGAGAGTGAGGAGGGTGCGGATTTTGTGCTCTACAACACCTGCACGGTCCGGGAGAATGCCAACAACAAGGTTTACGGCAGGCTGGGATATCTTCATGGGTATAAAAAGAAAAATCCCCATATGCTCATCGCCCTCTGCGGCTGTATGATGCAGGAGGAGAAGGTGGTTGCGAAGATCAGGAAAAGCTATCCCTTTGTGGATCTGGTTTTCGGCACCCACAATATTTTTAAGTTTGCGGAGCTTTTTGTGCAGACCTGTGAGCAGTCCTCCATGGTGGTGGATATCTGGGAAGGTACGACACAGATCGTGGAGCAGCTTCCGAATGAGCGGAAATATCCGTTTAAGAGCGGGGTCAATATCATGTTCGGCTGCAACAATTTCTGCAGCTACTGCATTGTGCCCCATGTGCGCGGCAGGGAGCGCAGCCGCAGACCGGAGGAGATCATGGATGAGATCCGTCGGTTTGTGGACGACGGTGTGATCGAGGTGATGCTCCTCGGTCAGAATGTCAATTCCTATGGGAAGAATTTGGAAACGCCGGTTTCCTTTGCGGAGCTTTTGTCGGAGATTGATCAGATCGAGGGGCTGGAGCGGATTCGGTTTATGACCTCTCATCCCAAGGATCTCTCCGATGAGCTGATCGAAGTGATGGCAAAATCAAAGAAGATCTGCCGACATCTGCATCTGCCGCTGCAGTCGGGCAGCAGCCGTCTTTTAAAGATTATGAACCGTCATTACACAAAGGAGCATTATCTGGAGCTGGTGGATAAAATACGGGCAGCCATGCCGGACATTGCCCTCACCACGGATATCATTGTCGGATTCCCCGGTGAGACGGAGGAGGATTTCGAGGAGACCATGGATGTGGTGCGCAGAGTGCAGTATGACAGCGCATTCACGTTTATCTACTCAAAGCGGACCGGTACGCCGGCCGCCTCCATGGAGGATCAGGTTCCGGAGGATGTGGTAAAGCGCCGGTTTGACCGTTTATTAAAGGAGGTCCAGACTATCGCCGCGAAGAAGGCGGATGCGCTGACCGGACAGACGATGGAGGTGCTGGTGGAGAGCATTAATCATCAGGATCCGGCGCTGGTGACCGGACGTCTGAGCAATAACTCCGTCGTTCACCTGCCGGGAGACGAGAGCCTGATCGGCAAAATCGTGAAGGTAAGGTTGGACGAGTGTAAGGGATTCTATTATTATGGGAGTTTGGTATGAAAGTGGAGAGCAATCGGCTTTCATATTGTATAGGACACACACATGGAACAAAAACCCGGAAAAAGAGAAATAGTTCTTCTCATAATGATCTTTCTCCTTATCCTTGCGGTCTGGCTTGGCTATCGTTTTATGAGAGCAGGCGCAGATACCGGCGGCAAAGTCCGGATTACGGTAGACGGCGAGGAATACGGCGTTTATAATCTGTATGAGGATCAGGAGATCCCGATTGAGATTGACGGCGAGGTAACCAACACCCTGATTATTGTAAATGGGGAGGCCGATATGATCGAGGCTGATTGCCCGGACCAGATCTGTGTGAATATGGATCCGATCTCCGCGGAGGGTGAGACGATCATCTGTCTGCCGAATAAGATCGTGGCGGAGGTTATCGAGTCAGAGGAGGAGTCAGAGGTTGATGTAATCGCGCAGTAATTGTATGATACAAGGGACAAAAGGTCTGGAATCGGATGCTCGCATCCGTATTTCTGACATTGGGGGCAGGCAATAAGAGCAGTGAGAATTCGGCATAAATATTGACAGGGATGAAGAAAGAGTCGGAATAAATTATGTATGCTTACATCAGGGGAACCCTTGAGGAGGTTCGGGAAGATTATATTGTCGTAGAGAACAACGGAATCGGGTATCAGATATCGGTTCCGATGCGGATTCTGGAGGAGCTGCCGGAAAGAGGCGCGGAGGTGAAAATTTATACCTACCTGTATGTGCGGGAGGATATCTTTTCTCTCTTCGGATTTTCCACGCAGGACGAGCTTGCCATGTTCCGCCTGCTGCTCAATGTCTCGGGCATCGGGCCGAAGGGGGCGCTCGGCATCCTGTCGGCGCTGTCGGTCAACGATATCCGTTTTGCCGTGGTGAGCGAGGATATCAAGACGATCACGAAGGCGCCGGGCATCGGGAAAAAGGGCGCGCAGCGCCTGATCATTGAATTAAAGGACAAGATCAGTCTCGAGGATGCTTACGAGTCTGCATTGGAGGATGGTCTGCAGGAGGTTCCGGAGACGATGCAGATTGTGAAAAAAGAGGCCATGGAGGCGTTGGTGGCGCTGGGTTACAGCTCGGCGGACGCGGCGAGGGCACTGTCCGGGATCGAGATTTCCGACGATTCGGATGTGGAGACCGTGCTGCGGATGGCGCTTCGCAGCATGGCTCTGTTATAATGCCACAGGAGATAACATACAGGAGCAGGTAAATGGAAAAACGAACAATTTCCACGCAGATTCAGGAAGAAGACATAAAACTGGAGCCGAGCCTCCGCCCGAGGACGCTCGACGAGTACATCGGGCAGGAGCAGATCAAGGACAGCCTGCGTGTCTATATTGAGGCGGCGAAGCAGAGGGGAGAGGCGCTCGACCATGTCCTTTTTTACGGGCCTCCCGGTCTGGGGAAGACGACGCTCTCCGGCATCATTGCCAACGAGATGGGCGTCCATATGAAGGTGACCTCCGGCCCGGCCATCGCCAAGCCCGGCGAGATGGCGTCTATTCTGAGCAATCTTCAGGAAAACGACCTTCTCTTCGTGGATGAGATTCACCGCCTGAATCGTCAGGTGGAGGAGGTGCTCTACCCGGCCATGGAGGATTACGCGATCGATATTATGATCGGGAAGGGCTCCAGTGCGCGGTCCATTCGTCTGGATCTGCCGAAGTTTACACTGGTGGGTGCGACCACCCGCGCCGGTCTTCTGACGGCGCCGCTGCGGGACCGCTTCGGCGTGGTTCAGCATCTGGAGTTTTATACGGTGGATGAGCTGCAGACGATCATCCTGCAGTCGGCGAAAAAACTGAATGTGAAGATTGAGACAGAGGGAGCGCACGAGCTCGCGCGGCGTTCGCGGGGGACGCCCCGGCTGGCGAACCGTCTGTTAAAGCGGGTCCGCGATTTCGCGCAGGTAAAATATGACGGGGTGATCACGAAGGACGTGGCTTCCTTTGCGTTGGATTTGCTGGAAGTGGATAGCTGCGGCCTGGATAAAAATGACCGCATGATACTGCTGACGATTCTGCAGAAATTCGGCGGCGGTCCGGTGGGTCTGGACACGCTGGCGGCCGCAATCGGGGAGGATGCCGGTACCATCGAGGATGTGTACGAGCCCTACCTCGTCAAAAACGGTTTTATCAACCGCACGCCGAAGGGGCGCGTGGCGACCGAACAGGCGTATGTCCATTTCGGGATTATTCCCGCATAGAGAGAGCAAATACAGCATAAGAGAAAAAGGAGATTATTATGGATAACAAGACCATTCAGGTAAAGCTGGCGGAATACAAAGGAATCGAAGTCCGAAAACGCGAGGCCACCGTGACAGAGCAGGAGATTTTGTCTGAGATGGAGCGCGCCCGCACCTACGCCTCCACGACGGAGGACAAATCGGACGGCTCCGCTGTTATGGGCGATCAGGCAGTGATCGATTTCGTCGGATACATTGACGATGCGCCGTTTGAGGGCGGCGACGGGCAGGATTTCCCGCTGACACTGGGATCCAATACCTTTATTCCCGGATTTGAGGAGCAGCTGGTCGGCGCGAAGGTAGGCGATCAGGTGGATGTGCGGGTTTCCTTTCCGGAGAATTACCATGCGAAGGAGTATGCCGGCAGGGAGGCCGTATTTAAGGTGACGGTCAAATCGCTCCGCGCCACGCTGGTTCCGGAGCTATCGGACGAGGTGGTTGCCCGGATTTCTCCCTGTAAGACAGTGGAAGAGTTCCGGGGCTATGTGGAGAAACAGATCCGGGATTACAAAGCGGATCAGATTCTTCAGGAAAAAGAGAATGAGGCGCTGACGAAAGTGGTGGAGGGATCGGAGATCAATGTCCCTCAGGAGCTTGTGGCAGAGCGGGCGGCGATTTTGAAAAATAATCTGCTCGTGCAGCTGCAGAATGGCGGGAATACGCTGGAAGCTTATCTGGATTATAACAATCTGACAGAGGAAATGTACGATTCTTATGTGAACCGGAATGCCCTCAATATGCTGCAGGGACAGGCGGTTCTGCTGGAGATCGCGAAGGCGGAGGGATTTTCTTATACGCCGGAGGAGCTGGAGCAGGAGCTTTACGTGATGGCCCGCGGATATCAGACGACGGTGGACAGCTTAAAAGAAATGATTGGGGAAGCCGGCGTTTTGATGGTGGGCGAGGATATTCTTCACAAACAGGCGTTGAATTATATTACGGAGCAGAGCGTGGAAATTTGATCGGCAGCAACGTAGATCACACATAACTGTGAAGGCACTGAACAGTCACGATTACACAAGGAGAGAAGGCCATGACAAAGACACATATGGTACAGGTAGTGGTTGGCGGGAAGATTCTGACGATGGGCGGATCCGGTGATGAGGTTCACATTCAGAAGGTAGCGTCCTGTGTCAACCGCATGATACAGCAGCTGGAGGACACGGAGGCGTACCGTGCGCTGCCCGCGGATTTAAAGCCGGTTCTCATCGAGCTGAATATTGCGGATGAGCTGATTGCGGCGCAGGATGCGATCACCCAGATGGAGACGGATCTGCAGCTGAAGGAGAATGAACTGGCCAAGGTGAAGCAGTCGCTTGTGGATACGCAGATGCAGCTGGAGCGCGCGGAGGGCAGAAGGAAAAGATGAGACATGAGTTGCTGGCTCCCGCCGGGTCCTTTGATATCTGCAGGGCGGTTCTGGCGGCGGGGGCAGACGCGGTTTATCTGGGCGGCGAACGGTATGGCGCCCGCGCCTTTGCGCAGAATTTTTCTGACGAAGAGATTCTTGGCGCGCTGCGTCTGGCTCACCTGTACGGGAGAAAGATTTATCTCACCGTCAACACCCTGCTGAAGAACCGGGAGACGGGAGAGGCGCTGTATCGCTGGTTAAAACCATTTTATGAAAACGGATTGGACGCCATTATCGTACAGGATTATGGCGTGTTTCAGTTTGTGCGCGAATATTTTCCCGAACTTCCGGTTCATGCAAGCACCCAGATGTCCGTGGCGAACGTGAGCGGGGCGAAGCTTTTGCGGGATGCCGGGGCGGTGCGCCTTGTCCCGGCGAGGGAGCTGTCTCTGGCGGAGATTCGCAGGATTTACGATGAAATCGGGATGGAGATCGAGTGTTTTGTTCACGGGGCGCTGTGCTACTGTTATTCCGGACAGTGCCTGATGAGCAGCATGATCGGCGGCCGAAGCGGAAACCGCGGGCGGTGCGCCCAGCCCTGCCGTCTGCCGTATCAGGTGACGGACGGAGCGGGTCAGGTGATGCGGAAAAAGGAGAAGTATCCCCTGAGTCCGAAGGATCTCTGCGCGGTTGCGATGATTCCGAAGCTGATTGAGGCGGGCGTCTGCTCTTTTAAGATCGAGGGGCGGATGAAATCGCTGGAATATGCGGCCGGTGTGACACAGATTTACCGGAAATATCTGGATCTTTACGAGTCCGCGCCGGAGCGGTTTGCCGTGGAAGAGGAGGATAGGCAGACGCTCTTATCGCTGGGAAACCGCGGCGGCTTCACACAGGGATATTATGAGATGAGGAATGGCCGGGAGATGATGACACGGACGGACTCCTCCCATGTGAGCGGGAATGCATCGGATGTATACCGGGCGGCTGTGTTGGACAAAATCCCGGTAAAGGGACAGGTGACCCTGAGGATCGGAGAGCCGATGCGGCTGGATCTTTCGGCTGTATCCCCCGGTGAATCCCTGCGCGGAACGGCAAGTGTTTCCGGAGCGGCCGCGGATGTTGCCAAGAATCGTCCGCTTTCGGAAGAGGAGGTAAAAAGCCGTCTCTCAAAGACCGGTGATACGCCCTTTCACATCGAAGATCTGGAGATTGTGATGGATCCGGACTGCTTTGTGCCGGTCGGGAGGCTGAGCGAACTAAGTCGGTATGCATTTTGCCAATTGGAGCAATCTATGTTATACTACATTCAGAGGAGTGCTCCGGATTTTTCAAAAGATGATTCGGAGCGGACCGGGCAGATGAACTCCGCGAAGAATGAGAAAACGGAGCTCAATGTTATGGTTTCCACGCGGGAGCAGATTGATGAGACGCTGCGGGATCCGTTTGTAAATATGATCTCTCTGGATTTTTGCACGGGAGACTTTGAGGCCGGACACGTTCGGGAAAAAAGCGTCCGCTTTTCCTGTTTGCAGAGAGATGAGGAGCGGTATCTTGAGTGTGTCCGTGAGGCACTGCGCCGGATCCGTGAGTCCGGAAAGGCAGCGGCATACTGCCTCCCTCATGTGTTCCGTGAAAACACGGCTTCCCGCTATCGCCGGGAGGAGTGGAGGGAGCTTCTGCGCCGGTTTGACGCCGTCTGGGCGCGCGGATATGACAGCCTGGGATTTTGTCTGAACGAGTTGGGACTTCCGGCGGAGCAGATTTGTCTGGACCGCAGCCTGTATGTGTTTTCCGGGACGGCGTACCGCGCGTTTTCACAGCCGGGCTTCGGGCGATGCACCGCGTCCCCGGAGTTGAATGAAAATGAACTGGCGCATATGCCGAACGGCCGGACCGAGTTCTGTCTCTACGGGCGCGAGCCGGTGATGGTTTCCGCGCAGTGCGTATATAAAAATTACGGCTGTCCGGGTACGGAATGCGATCTGACGGATCGTTTCGGGAACCGTTTCCCCGTGAAGAGAAATTGCGGGGATTGCTACAATCTGATTTACAACAGCCGTCCGCTTTTCCTTTTCCATCAGGCGAAACTGATTGGCGCGTTGGGCTTCGGGTCATATCGGATCGTGTTTGTCTCTGAGGGACCGGAGGAGGTGCGTCGGATTCTGCAGACCTATCGCCGAAGCTTTTTGCTTGGAGAGATCCCGGAGATGCCGCAGGCGGACTGCTTCACGGGCGGACATTTCCGGAGAGGTGTGGAGTGACCGCTATATTGAGAGAGTTCGGCGCACCGCGGGGAGCAGCCGGGGAGGAGAGAGTATGTTACATCTGATCACAGAATTATCAAAATACGTGATGATCTTTCTGTTTATGATCTACACATACTATAGCTTTGCCGTTCTCAGCGTGAAAAATGAGGAACGTCAGAACAGGATGTACCGCAGCCAGACGACCTGTATGTTTCTGATTCATCTGGATGCGTTTGTCGTGATCTTTGCCGTGCAGGAACAGATAAAAATTCTGATTTTTTACGGCGCGCAGGTGGCGTTTTTCCTCTTTCTCTTTCTGATCTACCGTGTGATCTACCGGCGGGCGGCGCGGCTGGTGGTCAATCACATGTGTATGCTGATGATGATCGGCTTTATTATTCTGACCCGTCTGGATGTTGACAGTGCGGTCAAGCAGTTTGAGATCGCAGTGATCGCCTCTGTGGTGACGGTTTTCATCCCACAGCTTGTCCGGAAGCTGAAATTTCTGCGTAAGTTTACATGGGTCTACTGCGCGATCGGGATTCTTGCGCTGGGTGTCGTCCTCGTCCTCGGACAGATGTCGGGCGGCGCATACCTGTCCTTTACGATTGCAGGTGTTACGTTCCAACCGTCGGAGTTTGTAAAAATTATTTTTGTGTTTTTTGTGGCATGCATGCTGTATGAATCCACGGATTTTAAACAGGTCTGCATTACCACGGCGGCGGCAGCCGTCCATGTGCTGATCCTGGTGCTCTCCACGGATTTGGGCGCAGCGCTGATTTTTTTCATCACCTATGTCATTATGCTCTACGCGGCGACGCGCAAACCGCTGTACTTTTTCGGAGGTATGGGGGTCGGATGCCTGGCCGCGGTGGCCGCGGCGAAGCTTTTTTCCCATGTCCGCGTGCGGGTCAGCGCATGGCTGGATCCCTTCGCGAATATCGACGGGAGCGGTTGGCAGGTGGCGCAGTCTCTGTTCGCCATCGGCACCGGCGGATGGTTTGGCATGGGACTGTATCAGGGACTGCCGGAAAAAATCCCGGTGGCTTCCTCCGACTTTGTTTTCTCCGCGATCGTGGAGGAGATGGGAGAGATTTTCGGAATCTGTATCATACTGGTGTGCCTGAGCTGCTTTTTGATGTTTTTAAACATTGCCATGCAGCTGAAAGATCCGTTCTACCGGCTGATTGCGCTGGGGTTGGGGAGTGTTTACGGCATCCAGGTCTTTTTAAATATCGGCGGCGTCATCAAATGTATCCCGTCTACCGGGCTTACGCTGCCGCTGGTCAGCTACGGAGGCAGTTCGATCCTGTGTACGATCATCATGTTTGCGATCATTCAGGGACTTTATATATTGAGGCAGGATGAAGGAGGATCCGATGGGCAGAACGCAAAAAAACTGGAACAGCGACGATCTCGAGTTTCTGGAAGCGGACGGCAGTCCGAAAGGAAAAAAGAAGAAAACCCGTCAGGTAAAGAAAAATCAGGCAAAGAAAAAACCGGAAAACAGACCGGATTCGACCGGGCAGGGGAAATCGAGGAAATCTGGTAAAAACCGGGAGTTCCTGATCATAACCTATCTGTTTGTGGGATTATTCTGTCTCCTGATCGGATATCTCGCGTATTTTCAGGTGTTTAAGAGCGAGACCGTGATCAGCAGCTCCTACAATTCCCGTCTGGATCTCTACGCGGAGCATGTGATCCGCGGGGACATTGTTTCCTCAGACGGTGTGGTCCTCGCGACGACTGATGTCTCGGAGGACGGGACGGAGACCCGCAGCTATCCTTACGGGAGGATGTTTGCCCATGCGGTGGGTTATTTCAACAACGGAAAATCCGGTGTGGAGTCCTCCTACAATTTTAACCTCCTGCGGTCGCATTCGTTTTTCTTAAAGCAGATTATCAACGATCTGAAGGATGAGAAAAATATGGGGGACAGTGTGGTCACCACATTGGATTACGATGTTCAGGAGGCGGCCTACAATGCGCTGGGAAGCAATGACGGCGCCGTGGTGGTTCTGGAGGCTTCCACAGGGAAGGTGCTCGCCATGGTCTCAAAGCCGGACTATGATCCCAACACACTGGCGAGTGAATGGGATACGATCGTAAACGATGATTCCAGCTCCGTGCTCTTAAACCGTGTGACCTCCGGTTCCTATCCGCCGGGATCGGTGTTCAAGATTTTTACAACACTGGAGTATATTCACGAGAATGCGGACTATAACGAATATGTCTTTGATTGTGTGGGGGAGCTTTCCGTCGACGGGAATGAGATTCACTGTTACCACAGCATTGAGCACGGGACACAGGATCTGATTTCGTCCTTTGCCAATTCCTGCAATACGTCCTATGCCAATATCGGACTGACATTGAACATCAGCAGTTTTCAGTCGCTTCTGGAGGAGATGCTCTTCAATACGACGCTGCCGGGGTCGCTTTCCTCCACCGCAAGCAGCTTTGTCCTGACTGCGGAGGACGGAACCGGAAAGATTATGCAGACCGCTATCGGGCAGGGAGATACGACGGTAACGCCGCTTCATATGGCGATGGTTGCCGCGGCCATCGATCAGGACGGCGTGGCATGGACGCCGTATATCGTGGATCATACGGAGAATGAGAACGGAACCACGGTGAAGCGTTACCGTGCCTCAGAGTACGGTTCGATCATGTCAGAATCCGATGCGGCGATCATGCAGGAATATATGTCCGCCGTGACATCCTACGGTACAGCGTCCGCGCTGAGCGGACAGAGCTATACCGCAGCCGGGAAGACCGGGTCGGCGGAATATGACAGCGAGGGAAACAGCCACGGATGGTTCGTTGGCTATGCCTCAAAAGAAGGGTATTCGGATATCGCCATTGCCGTGATCGTGGAGGACGGAGGGAGCGGAAGCTCCTCCGCTGTTCCCGTGGCAAAAGCGGTGTTTGATGTGTATTTTAACCAGTGAAAATTATTTTTCGTAGATCGTGTAGTGGTGCCGCGTAAGCAGTGCCACTGCTTTGTCATAGGACGGCTGATCATAAAACTCGACCTGAAGCACGCCCTGCTGAAACTCGCGGTTGTGGATGATGCCGATATTCTTGATGCTGATCATGTTGGTTGCCAGAATCGTCGCGATCGTGGCGATACCGCCGGCCTCGTCGATCAGATCAAGGAAGAGCTGATATACGGGGTGCAGCGCGCCTCTGGAGATATTGAAGGAATCGCGGTACTCTTTCACAGAGGAGAAAAAGCCGCGGATCTCATCCTCATCTCCGCCCGCGATCGTGTCGCGGGTGTTTTCAAGCGCCGTGACATAGGCATCGATCAGATCCAGAATCTGGCCGCGGTTGGCGACGCAGATATTCTCCCACATGACCGGATCGGAGGAAGCGACGCGCGTGATATCCTTGAAGCCGCCCGCCGCGATCGTGCGGAGCGTCTCATTGTCGTCATCGAGATCCCGGACCAGATTGACCAGCGTCGAGGCGATGACGGTCGGAAGGTGGCTGACGGATCCCACGGAAAAATCGTGCTTCTTGTAGTCCAGAATCAGCGGGAGAGCGCCGATACTCCGGATAAATGATTCGAATTCCATGACCTTGGAGTGGGAGACCATGTCGGTCGGCGTCAGCATATAGTAGGCGTTTTCCAGCAGATAGGGCGTGGAATACTCATAGCCGGTATGCTCGGTGCCGCACATGGGGTGTCCGCCGATAAAATGCTTTTCCAGCCGGGGATAGCGGCTGATATTCTCGTGGATCCGGCTTTTTACACTGCCCACATCTGTCAGCAGCATGTTGTCATGAAGCATGCCGGAGAGCCGCTGTACATAGTCGTTGTTGTCCAATACGGGCGCGCACAGATAGATGTAATCACAGTCTGCAAAGTCATCCGTGACCCCGTCACAGGCTTTCTCAATCACCCCGTCCGCAAGTGCGGCGGCAAGTGTCTCAGCGTTGGTGTCATATGCGATCATCCGGATATCCGGATGAATGCGGCGGATTGTCTTCGCGACGGAACCGCCGATATGGCCGAGACCGATAAAACCGATTTTTTCTGGATTCATTATCTGTTTCCTCCCGGAATTTCAAAAATTCATAATTAAAGATGATGATAGCCCTTTTTGGGAAATCTGTCAATTGTCTTCGAGGGAGTCAAATTTCATAAATTGCATAAATAGAGTTGCAAAAAAGGCTAAAGTTTAGTAGAATATACCCAGAGTGCGTTTGCGGGGTTCGATTGACCGTGCGCTTAGAATTTTATATTTGGAGGATATGTTTATGAAGATTTACACCACGGACAAAATCCGTAACGTCGTTGTACTTGGCCACGGCGGAGCCGGCAAGACGACGCTGGTGGAGGCGATGGCCTACCTGGCGGGCGTGACGAGCCGCATGGGAAAAGTGACGGACGGCAATACGATCAGCGATTACGATAAAGAGGAGATAAAGAGAGGATTTTCCATCAGCACATCGGTCGTGCCCATCGAGTGGGGCGATACGAAGATCAATATTCTGGATACCCCCGGATTCTTTGATTTTGTCGGTGAGGTGGAGGAGGCGGCGGCCGCCGCGGACGCTGCGATCATTGTGATCAACGGCAAGGCCGGCATCGAGGTCGGCACCCAGAAGGCATGGGAGATCTGCGAGCGCTACCATCTTCCGAGACTGATCTGCGTGACCGGTATGGACGACGACAACGCGAGCTTCCGCCAGGTTGTGCAGGATATGCAGGGGATGTACGGGAAAAAGATCGCTCCGTTCCACATTCCGCTCCGCGCGAATGAGAAGCTGATCGGCCTTATCAACCTGATTTCCCGCGAGGCGTTCAAGTGGGATCGCAACGGCAACACGGTTCCGACGGAGGTGCCGGATTACTCTCATGCAAATATCGACCTGCTCCGGGAGGCTCTGGTTGAGGCGGTTGCCGAGACGAGCGAGGAGTATATGGAGCGCTACTTTGAGGGAGATGAGTTCTCGGAGAATGAGATCCGTCAGGCTCTCCGCGTCAGCGTTCTCGACGGCTCCATCGTTCCGATCTCCGTGGCTGCGGGCATCGATGCACACGGCGTATTTACGCTGCTGGATGATATTGTGAAATACCTGCCGAGCCCGGATAAGAAGGAGTGCAAGGGGATCAACATCAAATCTAACGAAGTGTTTGACGCAGACTTTAACTTTGCAAAGTCCAAGAGCGCCTATATTTTCAAGACGATCGTGGATCCTTTCATCGGAAAATATTCGCTGATCAAGGTTACATCCGGCGTAATCAAAACGGACGATGTCCTCTTCAATGACGAGCGCGGAATGGACGACAAGATCGGAAAGGTCTATGTGCTCCGCGGCAACAAACCGGAGGAGGTTTCCGAGCTTCACGCCGGCGATATCGGCGCGCTGGCAAAGCTGAATAAGGTTGTTACCACAGACACCCTTTCCACCAAGGCGACGCCGGTTACGTTTATTAAGACCCTGATCTCCAAGCCTTACACCTATATGAGCTACAAGCCGGTGAACAAGGCGGATGTGGACAAGGTTTCCCAGTCCCTGCAGAAGATGATGCAGGAGGATCTGACGCTCAAGGTTGTCAATGACAGCGAAAACCGCCAGACTCTGCTCTACGGCATCGGCGATCAGCAGCTGGATGTGGTTGTCAGCAAGCTTCAGGACAAGTATAAAGTGCAGATCACGCTGGAGAAGCCGCGTGTGCCGTTCCGCGAGACCATCCGCAAAAAGGCGGATGTGGAGGCGAAATACAAGAAGCAGTCCGGCGGACACGGACAGTACGGTCATGTCAAGATGATCTTTGAGCCCTCCGGCGATCTGGAGAGCCCGTATGTCTTCGAGCAGATTGTCGTCGGCGGCACGGTTCCGAAGAACTACTTCCCGGCGGTTGAGAAGGGCATTCAGGATGCGGTTGAGAAGGGCCCGCTGGCCGGTTATCCGGTTGTCGGTGTCAAGGCGATTCTCTACGATGGATCCTACCATCCGGTCGATTCCTCCGAGATGGCGTTTAAGACCGCGTCGATTCAGGCGTTTAAGAAGGGCTTTATGGAGGCGTCTCCGGTACTGCTGGAGCCCATCTCCTCCCTGAAGGTGCTGGTTCCGGATGCATACACCGGTGATATCATGGGTGATCTGAACAAGCGCCGCGGCCGTGTGCTCGGCATGAACCCGGTCGAGGGCGGGAAGCAGGAGATCGTCGCGGATATCCCGACAGCGTCCCTCTTCGGATACAACACCGACCTTCGCTCCATGACCGGCGGAGCAGGCACCTATTCCTACGAGTTTGCCCGCTACGAGCAGGCGCCCGCCGATATCCAGGAGAAAGAGATCGCGGCGAGAGCGGAGGAGTAGATCGCAGGATACCGGTGAGACGGATATAAATTCAGAGTATCATGGAATCATACAGTGGGAGCCGCAGAGATGATTTTGCGGTTCCCGTTTCTTTTGTCTGAAATATTCTTTTTTCGTTTTGTTGATTTCAACATCATGTTGTGATAAACTTCTTGAATGGAATAATGAGGAGGAAATGAATTATGGCTGTACCTTATGATCACAAAGTTGTAGAACCGAAGTGGCAGAAAGTCTGGGATGATGAGAAGGCTTTCGCTGCGACGGATGATTATTCAAAACCGAAATATTACGCGCTGGTAGAGTTCCCCTACCCTTCGGGACAGGGACTCCATGTGGGGCATCCGAGACCCTATACCGCGCTGGATATCGTCTCCCGGAAGCGCCGGATGCAGGGATACAATGTTCTCTTCCCGATGGGGTGGGATGCATTCGGTCTGCCGACGGAGAATTACGCGATCAAGAACAAGATTCATCCGGCGGTCGTGACAGAGAAGAATGTCGCACGGTTTAAGGGACAGCTTCACGCTCTCGGATACTCCTTTGACTGGGACCGCGAGGTCAACACGACGGATCCGGAATATTACAAGTGGACTCAGTGGATTTTCTTACAGCTCTTTAAAAAGGGACTGGCATATAAAAAGGAGATGCCTATCAACTGGTGCACGTCCTGCAAGGTCGGTCTGGCGAACGAGGAGGTTGTAAACGGCGTTTGTGAGCGCTGCGGTTCTCCGGTGGTACGCAAGGTCAAGAGCGAGTGGATGTTAAAGATCACCGACTATGCGGATAAGCTCATCGAGGGGCTGGACGATGTGGATTACATCGAGCGCGTGAAGGTTTCCCAGAAAAACTGGATCGGGCGTTCCACCGGCGCGGAGGTCGATTTCCCGATTAAGGGGAAGGAGGAGAAACTGCGCATCTACACGACGCGGGCAGACACCCTTTTCGGCGTGACCTATATGGTCGTCTCCCCGGAGCATCCGTATCTGGATCAGTATAAGGATGAGATCAAAAACTGGGCTGAGATTGAGGCGTACCGCGAGCAGGCTGCCCGGAAGTCTGATTTTGAGCGTGCGGAGCTCGCAAAGGACAAGACGGGCGTGGCCATCGACGGTCTGACCGCGATCAATCCGGTCAACGGCGAGGAGGTGCCCATCTGGGTGTCCGACTATGTGCTGATGAGCTACGGCACGGGAGCCATCATGGCCGTTCCGGCGCATGACAGCAGAGACTGGGAGTTTGCGAAAAAGTTCGGTCTCCCGATCATTCAGGTCGTTGCGAAAAACGGCGAGGAAGTGGATGTAAACGAGGCTGCCTTCACCGATGTGGCGACCGGCGTGCTGGTAAACTCCGGCTTTTTAAACGGTCTGGAGGTGCGCGACGCGAAAAACAAGATGATCGCCTATCTGGAGGAGCAGGGAATCGGCGAGGCAAAGGTCAACTACAAGCTGCGCGACTGGGTTTTCTCCCGCCAGAGATACTGGGGCGAGCCGATCCCGATCGTGGAGTGTGAAAAATGCGGGTTTGTCCCGATCGACAAGAGCGAGCTTCCGCTGCTTTTGCCGGAGGTGGACAGCTATATACCGACGGACAACGGCGAGTCGCCGCTGGCTGCCATGACAGACTGGGTCAACACCAAATGCCCCTGCTGCGGCGGGCCGGCAAAGCGCGAGACAGACACCATGCCGCAGTGGGCGGGATCTTCATGGTATTTCCTGCGCTACACGGATCCGAAGAACAAAAACGCGCTTGCGAGCAGGGAAGCGCTGGAATACTGGATGCCCGTGGACTGGTACAACGGCGGCATGGAGCACACGACGCTCCACCTTCTGTATTCGCGCTTCTGGCACAAGTTCCTCTATGATGAGGGCGTGGTGCCCTGCCCGGAGCCCTATCAGAAGCGGACTTCCCACGGCATGATTCTGGGCGAGAACGGCGAGAAGATGTCAAAGTCCCGCGGAAATGTTGTCAATCCGGACGACATTGTCAACGAATACGGCGCGGACACGCGGCGCACCTCCGAGATGTTTATCGGGGCCTTTGATCTGGCGGCGTCTTGGTCAGAGGACGGCGTAAAGGGCTGCCGCAGATTTTTGGAGCGCGTCTGGCGTCTGCAGGATATTGTGACGGAGGAGAGCGGATATTCCAGGGATCTGGAGACAAAGATGCACCAGACCATTAAGAAGGTATCCGATGACTTTGAAAATCTGAAATACAACACGGCGATTGCCGCGATGATGGCGCTCATCAACGATTTTTATACGAAGGGAAGTGTCACAAGGGATGAGCTGAAGACGCTGGTGGTTCTCCTGAATCCGGTGGCGCCTCATATCACGGAGGAGATCTGGAGCCGGATCGGCGGGGGCGGCAGGGTTTACCAGCAGTCCTGGCCGGAATACGACGAGTCGAAGACCGTGGAGTCTACCGTGGAGATCGCGGTACAGATCAACGGCAAGACGCGCAGCACGATCGCAATCGCACGCGATGAGGCGAAGGACACGGTTCTCGCGAAGGCGAAGGAGGCCGTGGCCGGAAGGCTGACCGGTACCGTCGTGAAGGAGATTTACGTCCCCGGCCGGATTGTCAACCTCGTGATGAAATAAATTCATTTCGGAAAGAAGGAAGTAATAGTATATGAGAGTGGATCTGTTTTCCATCGGCAATTTTACGGTCCATACCTATGGGCTGATGATCGCGATCGGGATTATTCTGGCGGTGATTATCGCGATGAAACGGGCGGATAAGCTGGAACTGGAGGGGGAGGAGGCGCTGAATCTCGCGATTATCTGCGTCGTCATCGGTTTCCTCGGCGCGAAGATTCTTTTCGTGTTGGAAAATTTCCGGGAGTTTCTGGAGAGTCCGATGTCCGTCTTAGGTTCCTCCGGCTTTGTCGTGTATGGCGGGATCGTGATCGGGATTCTTGCGGTTTTCATTTACTGCAGGTTTATCAAAAAGATCAGCTTCTTCCGCTATACGGATCTGCTGTTTCCCTCGGTTGCGCTTGCACAGGCGTTCGGGCGTCTCGGGTGTTTCTTTGCGGGCTGCTGTTACGGGAAGGAGACGGACGCATGGTGGGGTGTTGTCTTCCCGGAGGGGAGCTTTGCGCCCGCGGGCGTGGCGCTGATTCCGACACAGCTGATCTCCTCCGCCGGTGATTTTGCGATCTGCATCATCCTTCTGCTCTACAGCAGGAGGGTGAAAAAGGTCGGGGATGTCTCCGCAATGTATCTGCTCCTGTACGGAATCGGCAGATTCTGTGTGGAGATTCTGCGGGAAAACACGCAGGGCGGCGTAGGGATTTTTACAACGGCGCAGATGTTTTCCTTTGTCTTTGTCGGCGCGGCGATTCTGCTGTTTCTGCGCAACCGGAAGAGCGGCAATGCCGAGGACTATGATTATAAGGAAAAGGTGTATTCGATCTGGCTGTAGGAGGTGTCGCTGTGCAAAAGAAAGCGTTGATTGCCATGAGCGGCGGTGTGGATTCCAGTGTAGCGGCTTTTCTCATGAGAGAATCGGGATACGAGTGCATCGGGGCGACCATGAAGCTCTTTCAGAATGAGGACATCGGGATTCCGAGAGAGCACAGCTGCTGCTCGCTGGAGGATGTGGAGGATGCGCGCAGCGTCGCGTTTTCTCTGGGGATGCCTTACTATGTGTTTAACTTTGCGGAGCGGTTCGGGGAGGAGGTTATCGCGAATTTTATCTCCGCCTATGAGAACGGGCGGACGCCGAATCCCTGTATCGACTGCAACCGGTATCTGAAGTTTGAAAAACTGTTTCTGCGGGCGAAGGAGCTCTCCTGTGACTATGTAGTGACCGGTCACTACGCGCGCATTGAGCGCGATGACGTGTCGGGGCGCTATCTGCTGAAGCGGGGAGCGGATGAAACAAAGGATCAGAGTTACGTCCTCTATTCCATGACGCAGGAGCAGCTGGCGCATGTGCAGTTTCCTCTGGGCGGTATGCCGAAGTCCGAGGTGCGCCGGATTGCAGAGGAACACGGTTTTATCAATGCGAAAAAAGCGGACAGTCAGGATATCTGTTTTGTCCAGAGCGGGAAATACGGCGATTTTATCGAATCTTATACCGGAAAGCAGTATCCGGAGGGGGATTTCATCGACATGGATGGGAATGTTCTGGGACGCCACAGGGGGATTATCCGCTATACGATCGGCCAGAGGAAGGGTCTGGGAATCGCCGCGGACCGGCCGTTGTATGTGGTAAAAATCAACCCGGCGGACAACACGGTGACGCTGGGGTCGAATGAAGACCTCTTTTCCGCGGCATTGACTGCGCGGGATATCAACCTGATCTCTGCCAGGCGGATAGATGCGCCGATGCGCGTGCGGGCAAAGGTGAGATACCGCCATGTACCGCAGTGGGCGACTGTGACACAGTCCGATGAGGATACGATACATGTCGTTTTTGACGAGCCGCAGCGCGCGATCACAGCCGGTCAGGCCGTGGTGCTGTACGATGGGGATGTCGTTGTCGGAGGCGGGACGATTGTCTGATGATGAATACAGTCGAAAAGCTGTTCCGTGAGCACAGACTCACGGAGACGGAATATATTGAATTACTTAATTGCTACGAGGATAAGGACCTCGCGAAATATCTGGCTGATGAGGCGCTTCGCCTCCGCCGGGAGATCTACGGCGACGCGGTTTATGTCCGCGGATTGATTGAGTTTACCAATATCTGTAAAAATGACTGTCTCTACTGCGGCATCCGAAAGAGCAACCTGAATGCAGAGCGTTACCGGCTGACGAAGGAAGAGATTCTGGATTGCTGCGAGAACGGTTATCATCTGGGATACCGCACGTTCGTGCTGCAGGGCGGCGAGGACGGATACTACACGGATATGCGTCTGTCGGATATCGTGCGGACGATCAAAGCCCGCTTTCCGGACTGTGCGGTCACACTTTCCGTCGGGGAACGTTCTTATGAGAGCTACCGTCTTCTCAAAGAAGCGGGAGCAGACCGGTATCTGCTGCGGCATGAAACGGCCGATGCGGAGCATTACTGCAGGCTCCATCCGCCGGAGTTGTCATGGGAGAATCGGATGCAGTGTCTGCGTGATCTGAAGCATCTGGGTTATCAGGTGGGCGCCGGTTTTATGGTGGGGAGTCCGTACCAGACGGCGGAATGTCTGGCAAAGGATCTTGTGTTTTTGCAGGAGTTTCGTCCGGAGATGGTGGGAATCGGGCCGTTTATCCCGCATCATGACACGCAGTTTGCCGGTGAACCGGCCGGCAGCGTAGAGCTGACCCTGTTTTTGCTCTCCGTTATCCGGATCATGCTGCCGCATGTGTTGCTTCCGGCGACGACGGCTCTGGGAACCTTAAGTCCCATCGGGCGCGAGCGGGGAATGCTGGCCGGAGCCAATGTGGTAATGCCGAATCTGTCTCCGGTGAAGAACCGGAAACAGTATGAGCTGTACGATAACAAAATCTGTACCGGGGAGGAAGCGGCGGAATGCCGCGGCTGTCTGGAGAACCGGATAAAATCCGTGGGATTTCGTCTGGTGACAGACCGGGGTGATTACAAACCTTAACACAATCAGAAAGGGCAGAGTATGAGCGCAAATATCAATTCACGAAAAACAATCGAGGACGCGGAAAATATCGTCAATCTGATCATGGCGGATTATCAGAAGGGGCGCAACATCGATAAGAAGGATGATTTTTATGATCAGCCGAGCAAGGAAGTAATCATTGATATTATCGATAAGCTGATGAAGATTGTGTATCCGGGTTATTTCCG
This sequence comes from Clostridiales bacterium, assembly GCA_021205085.1. GTDB lineage: Bacteria > Bacillota > Clostridia > Lachnospirales > Lachnospiraceae > Eubacterium_I. The sequence goes on from JAJPYF010000040.1 coordinate 21,834, forward strand.
TGATCGGGCATACAAGAGCTATAACGCCGAGAACCATCTGGCAACACTGATCGAGGATGTGATGTACCGCCTTCATAAACAGATCGTGCGGGTCGGGAAGTTTTCGCCGGATTATGAGAATATCTGTCAGGAGAAGCTGGAGCACAAGGCGTATCAGATTACGCTGGAATTTTTCCATCGGATTCCCATGATACGGGAATATTTGGAGGGCGATCTGGAGGCTGCGCTGGAGGGGGACCCGGCGGCGCAGAATTTTGATGAGATCATTTTAGCCTACCCCGGCCTCTATGCGATTACCGTCAACCGTCTGGCTCACGAGCTTTTCCTCTTGAATGTCCCGCTGATCCCGCGGATCATGACGGAGCACGCACACAGCCTGACCGGTATCGATATCCATCCGGGCGCCACGATCGGACGGCACTTTTTCATCGATCACGGCACGGGGATCGTCGTGGGTGAGACGACCGTCATCGGCGACAATGTAAAGGTATATCAGGGCGTGACGCTGGGCGCACTCTCTACGAAGGGCGGACAGAAGCTGCGCCATGTGCGGCGGCATCCGACCATTGAGGACAATGTGACCATCTACTCCGGCGCGTCCATTCTGGGCGGCGAGACCGTGATCGGCAGGGACTCCGTCATCGGTTCCAATGCTTTTGTCACGAAGTCTATTCCGGCCGGAACCCGTGTCAGCATCCGCCAGCAGGAGCTGCAGTTTTCCGGGCAGAAGAAGAGCGGCGGAAACGAGTTTTCGGATGATACGTGGTTTTATATCATATAATATAGAACAAATGTTTGAAAGAGGAATGAGAACATGGCAAAGAAAGTGGCTTATGATGAGTCGAGCATTTCTGTTTTGGAGGGGCTGGAAGCGGTGCGCAAGCGCCCCGGTATGTACATCGGCAGCGTCTCGCAGAAGGGCTTAAATCATTTGGTATATGAGATT
>JAJPYF010000025.1 GCA_021205085.1 Clostridiales bacterium
AGGTTTCTTCCTTCGCTGTAAACTCCATGCTGATGATCTTCGTGTTGGAATCCGCGATAGTATAAGCCGAAGCATTTGTATAGGTGTAAAGCCCCAGTTCCGAGAATTTCACCATTCTTACACGCAACTAAGAACACGGATGTTTTATCTTCATGAATATTTCTAAGGAATTCTTTCTCCTGTTCGATAGTAATCGGTAAACCTGTTTTCCATATGTGAGATTATCAGTTTCTCCACCAACAACTTTCGTATATTCTACTATTTGCCCGGCATCCTCAGGCAAGGCCTCTCTGATCAGTGTTTTCATATTCGATCTCCATAAACTCTGATTTAAACAAATGTATTAAAAAATCATGTGTCAATTCTTTCAATTTCAGTAAGCGCTTTATTGCGATATACTAAATCACATCTTTTAGAAAAACCACAGTTCTCCCAAAAAGAATTCCCACCTTCATTTCTGTCAAATACAACAAGTGCTACCTTTATAATTCCAAGGCTGTACAAAGCCTCAGTTGCTTTATTTACAAGCATCGTGGCAATTCCCTGTTTTCTGTAGAGTGGCGACACTGCAGTGTGGTAAATATACCCTCGACGGCCATCATTTCCTGCAATGATTACCCCAATAACTTTGTTTTCTTCCTCAGCCACAAAACAGGTTTCTGGATTTCTATGCAGAAATCGTCTGATCCCATCTTCTGAATCATCAATATTATTTAACCCCATCCCAGTACATGACATCCATAAATTATACACAGCATCGTAGTCTTCAATTGTCATAAGCCTTATCAGCATATCTTCTCTCTCCGTTCATTCCAATCCGTCAGCCATTCACTATACCCTCGCATTCTACCATACCCCATCCATCAATAAAAGCAGATTTTAAAATTCTTTCAGTGTGAAACTCACTTCCCACAACCCCTTATAGCTCGTATCCGCCTTCCTCACAGCCTTATAGCCGTCAATGTACATCTCCGTGCTCACAATCTCCAGTGTCTCCGTATCAAAATAATCCACCGCAATCTTCTCCTGCTGCTTGAATCCGATCAGTAGCTTCAGCCACTTCGGCGTGACGGAGAATTTCACCGCAATGCCCGGATTCTGCTTCGCCGACTCACAGGCCGCCTCCACCGTGATATAAACGTGCTCGCTGATGCGGATGCCCGTCCCCGCCAATGTCTGGAGGAGCAGCCATGTCCGCCCATCCCCGGCATCCTTTGCCGCTTTCAGGAGCCTCCGGTATTCCCTCATGTCAAGCTCTTTTTTCTCATCCGCGAATGCCTTGTGCTGGATTTTCAAATAATGTACCGTTAAATCCTCCCGCCCGGCAAAAAGAAAGAACCCGTTGATTGCGGAGAGAGCGGCATTGACGGTCTTTGCAGTTCTTGTTTTTAAAAGATGTTCCCGATAGTCTAAAATATCCCGCCTTTCCGGCGTTTTCTCCCCGAGAAACAAAAAAAGATCCCGGACCGCTGCCAGATACTTGCTGACGGTAGCGGCGGATCTCTCGTTGTCGATCAGGTAATTCCGGTAATCCTCAATCCTGTCGTTTGTCGTTTTTCCCATAATAAAATCCTCCTGTGTTTTCCCCATTGTAAACACAGGAGGAGCATTTTCCCACAAAAAGTTTTTCGCGTATATCTGAACAGTTCCTATCCTTTCATTTCAATATCCCGGCGGTATACTCTGCCTGTACCCGCATCTCCCGAACGGCGTCCAGATACGGATAGGGATTGACCGCTGTATCTTTTCCGTCCTTATCCGGAACATAAATTCCGATGTGCAGGTGCGTGACAAACTGTCCCGTCGTCCCTTCGTCGCCGTAACCGCTGTCCCCGACAAAGCCGAGAAATTCTCCCGCAAGAACCTCCTGCCCAACAGAAAGTCCTTCCGCGTAGGATTCCAGATGGGCATAGTAATAGTAAACGCCGCTGTCGGAACGGATGCCGATCCGGTAACCGCCGAGCGTCAGCCACCCTATGTTTTCTATGAGGCCGTCGGTCATGCTGACCACCGGGCAGATCCCCCTTTGATCCACAGAGGGAATAATATCGCAGCCTTCATGTGCACGGTCTCCGCCGTAGCTTCGCTCCGCCATCCATGTGTCCGCGAAATCAAAGGTCAGGCTGCTGTCTTCTCCGGCTGCAATCGGAAAAAAACAGATTTCCCGACTGACTGTATCGGAAACCGGTTCATCTGAGATAAAAAAGCCCGTGTTTGTTTCTCCCGCAGACTTCCTTAGCTGATCCGCTAAAATCCAGTTAAAAAGAACGGCAGCCAAGAGGGCCGCCGCAAGCAGACGGGATTTCCCCGATCTTTTCCTCATATCATCCGATCAATATTTCCTTCTCTGATTTATATGCGGTTGCAGGTATTTTTGTTCCTCCCACTGAATAAATACATTATATGAGAAAGAGAATCCTGCCCATCCTTTTCACTGTGGTCATTGTATACTGTCTGGCTTTCCCGCTGCGCATGGCGGAATCCGTTGCCGACGGCCTGACACTGTGGTATCACTCCATTCTGCCGACACTCCTGCCGTTTTGTATTTTTTCCAATATCATCGTTCAGACAGGCATCTATGACCGGGCTCTCACTCGCCTTGCCCCGCTGTTTCAGGTCTTCTATCCGGTGAAAAGTCCGCTGATCTACCCGTTGATCGCCGGTTTTCTCTTCGGGTTCCCGATTGGAAGCAAAATCTGTGCAGACCTCTGTCATGCAGGAAAAATCTCATCGAGGGAGGCGGAAACCGTAAGCTGTATCAGCAACAATTTCGGCCCGGCATTCCTGTACAACTATCTGTTTCGGAAAATTTTCAGCGGACAGCTCCCCGCTGCAGCCGTCTATGCGGCCTGCTACCTGCCGCCGCTGCTGATCGGCCGGTTTGCGCTTTCCCGTCTGTATTCGGATGAGCGGGTTCCGAAAAAGAAAAAAGATTCACTCTTCAACTGCCGCTCTACGGCCGGAAAAAAGAAAAACGAAAAACCGACATCCGGATCTCCTGTCAGCATGAAGATCCTGGATGCCGGTATTATGGACGGTTTTTCAACGATGGTAAAGCTCGCCGGATACATTATCCTGTCCGCACTTATGGCCGATATGATCCGAAGCCTGCCGTTACAAAACGATCTCCTGCAGTGCATCAGTGTCGGACTCATCGAGATCACAAACGGGATAAACTATGTGTCACAGCTAAGCGCCGGTCTGATTCCCAAAGCATTGCTGACAGTCGGAATCGTCAATCTGGGCGGCATAAGCGGACTGATGCAGACCCATTCCATGATGCGGGAAACCGGATTCCGGCTGCAACACTATCTCGCCTTCCGGATCCTGTGCAGTCTGGCCGGCCTGCTCCTCATGGGAATCATTCTTCGTATGTGCTGAGGCTCAGATCAGATCCAGCTCGTCCGACTGGTCTGGTTCCGCCGCGCCTGCCGCCTCGTCCGGCTCCTCCTGCGCGCTGAGCTCCCCGCGGTTTGCCTTCACAACATCGTAGCAATTCTGGAGAGAGGACAACAGGCTGTCATACTTCGCCTTGGACGTGTCAATCGCATGCACAACGATATTTTCGAGGCTGCCAAGGAGGTTATCCGTATACTCGATCGACGCGGTGCGGATCGCGTTGGCATCCTCTGTCGCCTTGTCCAGAATCTCCTGTGCCTGATTGGTCGCGATCGCCACAACCTCATTGGCCTGCGCATATGCCTGTTGCATGATCTGGTGCTCGCTGACCAGCTCGTTGGTCTGAATCTGTGCCTGCGCCAGAATCTCATCCGCCTTTGCCTGCGCATCAGACAGGATGGCATCGCGGTTGGCGATGATCTTCTGATAACGGCGAATCTCACCCGGTGTCTTTAAGCGGAGCTCTGTCAGAAGCTCCATCAGCTCCTCCTTGTCAACGACAATCTTGCCCTTCGCAAGCGGCTGTGCCTTGCAGCTGTCAATATATTCCTCAATCTCCGCCAGAATCTGTTCTAATCGACTGTTCATATATGCTCTCCTTTATCTCGTGATCTGATATTTTTCATATACACTGTCCCTGACCGCATCCGGCACAAACTTTGAGATATCTCCCCCGTAAGAGGCAACCTCCTTGACAATGGTAGAACTCAGATACGAATATTTCAGATTTGTCGTCAGAAAGATTGTATCAATCTGCTCATTGATCGCATGGTTGGTCTGTGCAATCTGGAGCTCGTACTCGAAATCCGTAACGGCACGAAGCCCCCGTACCACGATCGTAGCGCCTGTCTGGGATGCATAATCCGCAGTCAGTCCGTCAAAAGAACTGACTGTCACATTCGGCAGATGGCTGGTCAGCTCTTTAATCATACTAACACGTTCCTCAGCAGAAAACAACGGATTTTTTGCGTTGTTTTTCAAAACTGCCACGTTCAGTTCATCTACCATTCTGGCTGAGCGCTCAATGATATCGAGATGGCCGAACGTCGGCGGATCAAAGCTGCCCGGATAAATTGCCCTCTTCATAATCTTTTACTGGCCCTGCGGCCAGATCCTCCTTTATGTTAAAGTGCCTTTCGCAAAAAAATGTGCTGATTGGTCTTGTATGTCTTAACCCTGCTGACTTCAAACCCGCAGCCGGAAAGGCTTTCCGGCGGAAAGTCCTTTGACTCCTCTACGATCACAAGGGTATCCTCTCCGCAAAGGGAGGAATCTCCCAGACAATCCAGTGCCTGCGCGGACAAACCCTTACCATAGGGCGGATCGATAAAAATCAGGTTAAACATATACTTTCCCTCCATGCCGCGCAGCGCGGAGAGAAAATCCATCCGCTTAATCTCACATTTTGCCTGTAATTTAGTCGCGGCGATGTTGTCCTGTATACAGGATACCGCATCCCGGCTGTTGTCGATAAACACCGCCTGTTTCGCGCCGCGGCTAACCGCCTCAAGCCCGACTCCGCCGCTCCCGGCGAAGAGGTCAAGAAAGACAGACCCCGGGACCTCCGTCTGTATGATATTAAAAAGGGTTTCCTTAATCCGGTCTGTCGTCGGGCGCGTATCGGTTCCCCTCACTGTCTTTAACGGTACGCTGCGGGCAGTACCTGCGATAATCCTCATCGTGCATCTCCTGTCTGACGCTGACCGTCAATATGATTAATCCTGCTCACTTAAAACAGCGCGGTTTTTCATCAGATAATCGATCAATGAGATGATCGTCAGCACCAGCGCAACATACAGGACAACCTGACCCAATACATAAATCACATTCACTGTCCCGATGGTCAGCGTCCACGCGCAGCTTAAGATCAACAGAATGATCGCCGCCATCTGGAAGGTTGTCTTAAACTTCCCCCACATGCTGGCTGCAATGACGATCTGATGCTCCGCCGCGATCAGCCGGAATCCGCTGATGATAAACTCCCGGGCTATGATCACAATCACAATCCACGAAGCCGCCTTCTCCAGCTCGACCAGAGCAATACGGGCAGAGCAGACCAAAAGCTTATCTGCCAGGG